>MWCE01000107.1 GCA_002069895.1 Bacteroidetes bacterium ADurb.Bin234
TTGGTAGCTTTGTAGATATAAACGATTGATTTGGCCGAGCCGTCTTCATCGTCAATGGTTTTCCATTTACCTACGATTTTGTCGATTTGTGAGAATCCGCTCATGGTGAATGCGATAAGCGCAAATAAAACGAAATATGTCTTCTTCATATGATGAATATTTTTAAATTAGGGTGCAAAAGTATATAAAATTATGAGATAGCAACGTGTTGGAAGTAAAAAATCTATAAAGGAACAACCGTCAGTTTAAACATAACAATTTAATTCGGATGTTATTAATGAAAAATCACCATTCAATCGATGGAATGAATGGTGATTGTAATTGAACAATAAAAACGCTATTAATAACTTCTTCCTCTTGAATTGTTTCTTCTCCTGTTGTTATTACCGCCTCCAAATGAGCCAGTGTTTTCAGTTCTTTCGCGAGCTTCGTTAACCACGATGGTACGATGTTCAACTTCTGCTCCGTTAAGTTCTTCGATGGCGCGTTTGGCTTCTTCATCATTATTCATTTCTACAAAACCGAAGCCTTTGCTTCTTCCTGTAAATTTGTCGGTGATGATTTTTGCTGATTCAACTGCTCCGTATTCTTCGAAGACTTCTCTTAAATCGCTTTCCTTAATTGTAAAAGGTAAGCTTCCAATAAAAATGTTCATTATTCTTAAATTATGTTAATAAATACAGCGGCAAAAGTACATTTAATAATAATGTGAAATGTATTTATTTTCAAATATTATTTAAGAGCTTAGTATTCAAGTTAATTATTTTTAATTAGTATACAAAAACCCGTGATTTCCTCTCTTTTTAATTCAAAACTAAGCATTTTTATTTCTGATTTTAAAGCGTTTTGGCATCATTATTTAGGTATTAATTATTTTTTTGTTAGTTTTTAATTCTTCGCTTCTTTCAGCATGTGAATGATTTTTTATTACTATTGACAAATATAATTCTGCAGATTCCTCGCTTCGCTCTGAATAACAGGCTTAAATCTTTATTCATAACATAACTTTATAATGTTATAATTATTTAATATTTAGAAATATTTATTACTTGGAAAATTGTTATTTTTGTACACTAATTTATAAATTCTAAATCTCATGTTTTTAAAGAATAAGGTATTGCTGTTCGGATTGATTTTTTTATTTATTTTGCCATCTCTTTTATCGCAAGAGTTTAAAACCTATGCTTTTGCAGAAAGGGATACTTGCACTTTGTTTATGGATGTATATCAACCGGCTCAACAGAGGGAAGATAAATCGTGTATAGTATTTGTTTTTGGCGGTGGATTTCGTATGGGTTCCCGTTCGGCTCCATATCACAAGGAGTTTTATCAATTGCTTGTTGACAAAGGCTTTGTGGTTATAGCCATTGATTATCGTTTGGCTTTAAAAAATGTGAATAGGGTGGATGCCTTGCATAATTATCCGCTTGCTTGTGCTATTGACATAGCGGTTGAAGATTTGTTCTCAGCCGTTTCATATATCGTAAAACATTCCGAAGAACTGCATATTGATACTTCAAAAATAGTGTTATGCGGTAGCAGTGCCGGTGCTATAACGGTTTTACATGCCGACTACGAATTGGCCAATCGCCGCAAATCATATGTTACCCTTCCCGAAGGTTTTCGTTTCGGAGGGGTTATTTCTTTTGCGGGAGCTATCTTCTCTCACGATGGAAAGGTCAAATACAAACACCAGGCACCGGCTCCTACCTTTTTACTCCATGGTACCGAAGACTTTATTGTTACCTATAAAAAAATAGTATTTTTCAATCTCGGCTTCTACGGTACCGATGCTTTGGTGAAACGTTTTGAAAAATTAGACTATCCTTATTATGCCTTCCGATATCGGAATTTGGCACATGAAGTGGCCAGTGCTATGAAATATAATGTAAATGAAATCGAATGGTTTGTCGATAATTATGTGATAGCCAAAAAGCCATTGAAAGTGGATCAATATTACCTTAATCCCGAAATAAAACGCAATCCCGACTATCCCTTGCGTCCCCGCGATTTGTATAAAAAACGGAAATCGAACTAATTAAAAATTTAGAAAAACAAATAACTTATTTCTATTTAGTTTTTTTTCTTCATCTCACCCTTCACCTCATAGGGTGTTTTATTTTCATTTAAACAATTACATACCGATATATATAAAACTTCATGCTTGGCTTCAATGTTTTCATGAAAAGTTGAGGGCAAGCTTGCCCAATCGAAAATATCGACGAGTATGGGGATATTGCTTTCACGTATGTTTTCTTTTATTTCCATGAGTATTTGGATGGGGATTCTTTTACGTTCGTGAGTAATGATTACTAAATCCAAATCACTGCCCTCATGTGCATTACCATTCACTCTGCTCCCGTATGCCCACACTTCGAAAGGGAAATCATAATGGGAGAATATATCGTGTAATATTTTTTTATAGCTATCCTTTAAGAGCATTGTTTTGTATTTTAATGATTTCAACCAAATCTAAAGCATCCGAAATGAAAGAAGGTAATAATGTGAGGGTCTCTTCGGCGAAACCGACACCATAATCGTGAGCTGTAGTATTGCGATTGTCGCGATATTTCATCCATCGTTCACACGCCTCATTTGTAATAAAACTGTGTAAATTAGCATGTCGGAATAAATCTTTAAAGTTGAGTTTGTCTACATCTTTCGATGTATGAAAATAAGGATTTAAGACTTTACGTAATAATTTTCCGCTTTGTTCTAATATGAGTTCGAATTCTTTGATACAGGCTGAACGGTATATATCATAATGTATGCTATCGGTGTTTTCTTGCTGAAGAAGTGTATAAGCTTTTTGCAATGTTTCGATAAAACGTTCGTAATATTCAGTATCAATTTTCATAATCAGTATGTTTTTTATTTTCCGCAAAAATACCATTTTATTTTATTCCGTAAAACAAAGCATACAGAATGATTCAAAAAAAAACATGAATTTCTTACCGATTAGGATCTGATTGTTTTTTGATAGGTGGTGATGGCTCTTTCTCTTGCTGTTTGATGATCGACGATAGGCGAGGGGTAGTCGGGAGTGTTTATTTCGGGTATCCATTTCTTAACATAGGTTTTATCCTTATCGTATTTATTGAGTTGTTCCTGTGGGTTGAAAATCCTGAAATATGGAGCCGCATCACAACCGGTACCGGCAGCCCATTGCCAATTACCGTTGTTAGAGGCTAATTCATAATCCAAGAGTTTTTCGGCAAAATAGGCTTCGCCCCATCGCCAGTCGATTAGCAGGTGTTTGCACAAGAATCCGGCTGTTATCATACGCACCCTGTTATGCATATAGCCCGTTTTATGTAACTCCCGCATGCCGGCATCGACCATGGGATATCCGGTAGTGCCGTTTTTCCATGCTTCGTATTCTTTTTCATTATTACGCCAAGGTATG
>MWCE01000108.1 GCA_002069895.1 Bacteroidetes bacterium ADurb.Bin234
CCGGAAACTCATATTCTGCCAACGGATTTGATACTTCTACTAATCACACAATCACAGGATATACCATTTTCGATATTAACAAAACCATTAATCAATACGGTTGCGACAGTATTACTATGTTGCAATTATTCGTACAGCCTGTTGATTCCATTTTAATTACAGATAACATTTGCGCCGGAAACTCATATTCTGCCAACGGATTTGATACTTCTACTAATCACACAATCACAGGATATACCATTTTCGATACCAACAAAACCATTAATCAATACGGTTGCGACAGTATTGTACTTTTAACTTTATATGTCCTCCCGACCGTTTCCATTCATTACAACGATACTATTTGTTCCGGAACTGTTTATAATAAATTCGGATTTAACTATAGCGCTCAACAAACGATTGTCGGGTATATGTATTATGATACTAATTTTAATCATAATTTCAATGGTTGTGATAGTACTACTATATTATCATTATATATTCGCCCCTTTAATTCGATTCAAATCAAAGATACCATTTGTGCCGGTGAACAATATGATAAAAACAACTTTACAATTTCTACTGTTTCCTCTTTAATCCAATATACTCTTTTTGATACTAACACTAACATTGATCAATATAATTGCGACAGCATTACCTGCTTGCAACTAACCGTATTACCTAACAACTTAATAATTATTAAAGATACCATTTGTCCGGGTGATACTTATAATAAGCATAATTTCCTCTTAACAACAAATTTTACCACAAGCGGTTACACTGTTTATGATACAAATAAAAATGCTAATGCCAATTTCTGCGACAGTACCAGCATCCTACAATTATATGTTAAACCGGCCGATTCTATCATTATTTATGATTCCATTTGTGCCGGAAATACTTATAACTTAAATGGATTCAGTATTAATACTTCGCCTACTACTTCTTTGTTTATTATCCATGATACCATACAAACAACTGATTTAAGCGGTTGCGACAGTATAAGCATTTTACATCTTGTCGTTTTTCCTGTCGATTCTGTAAATATCGTTGACACTATTTGTGCAGGAGTTACTTATACAAACAATGGCTTTATATTTCCTACAAGTTTTTCTACTACCTCGAATTGGAAATATGATACTTTACATTATCAAAACAAATATGGCTGTGATAGTATAAGGATGTTAAAATTATTCGTAAAACCTGTCGATTCTACTTTCGTTCACGATACTATTTGCGGAGGTTCTAATTATACTTTTAATGGTAAAAATATTTACAGCACTCCTTCCATTTCTCCCTATACCATTACCGAAACACAAAAAAAATCAAATCAATATGGATGTGATAGCACAATAATGCTGTTCTTATTTGTTAAAGCTGTCGATTCCATTTATATTTATGACACCATTTGTTCTGAGAATAATTATTCATTACATAATTTTAATATCACATCAATCCGAACATTTACAGCATATACTATTTTTGATACAAATAAAAACGTTAATTTAAACGGTTGTGATAGTATTACCATTTTATGTTTATATATCAGACCTATTGACACTTTACACATAATTGATTCCATTTGTTCCGGGGCTCGATATACTGCTTATGGATTCGATAAATATACATCCATTAGTTTGACTTCATATACTATTTATGATACAAATGTATCTATTAATAAATACGGATGTGATAGTTTAACTTATTTAAGCCTTACCGTTCTTCCTGCCGATTTAGTATATATATATGATACCATCTGTGCCGGACAACATTATAATATTAATGGATTCGATACAGTTGCTCTATTAACAGATATTAAATATGATATTTCCGATACAAATTACAACATTAATAAAAACGGTTGTGATAGTACCACTATATTGCATTTAACAGTATTACCTGTTTATATATCCCCCGATCCTGTATTTCCAAGTGAAGACATATGCGATAAAGGAATGGATTATGTGTTTTGGTCTACCTCTTTCGGTAATACTATTAAAATACCCACAGCTCATTTAATTGCCGGCACTTATATTTATTACGACACCCTACCATCTTCCAACGGTTGTGATAGCATGGTATATTTTACCTTAAGGGTACACCCGACTTATGAAATTAAAACCATAGATGATATATGTGATAATGAAACATTTATTTGGAGAGGACATACATTTAATCCTCCGCATATAGGAAATAAACTTATCGTTTATGACAGTCTGACTACTGCCGCTCATCATTGTGATAGTGTTTTTGTTTTAGAACTAACTATAAATAAAAATAAATTTTATGAAGACACCGTTGACTTGTGTTTTGATGAAAATTCTAATCCAATTTTTAATCAATATACTTGGCATGGACATAAAAACGATACAATTATCACAAATTTGACCATAGGTAACACTTATATAATTTATGACAGCTTAAAAACCATCCACGGTTGCGATAGTGTTTATAAACATACATTAATTATTCATCCTTCCTATAATCACTCCGATACATTATCAATTTGTGAAACCGAATTGCCCTACATTTATGGAGATACAATTTTCTCAAAAGGAACTCTAAGCAATGTTTATCCAATTCATTTCACTTTAAAAAGCGGTTGTGATAGTTTGGTTAACCTACATTTGACTGTTTTTCCGGCAAATGTAACCACAATTAAAGATACAATTTGTTCCGGAAATCATTATGTTAAATATGGTTTCGATACATTAACAATCGTAAGAACAACAATATATAATATTTTTGACACGTTACATATACAAAATCAATATACTTGTGATAGCATTGTTTGCTTACAACTAACGGTTCTACCTGTCGATTCTATACATATTTTCGATACTATTTGCTCCGGTATGCAATATAGTGATCATGGTTTTGATACATTGATTTCATATACCACAAAATCATATTCAATTTACGATACAATTCACAGCCAAAATTCTAATGGTTGCAATGCCATTACTATGCTATCCTTATATATAACTCCTGTGGATTCAATATATATTAATGATACAACCTATGCAGGAGTACATTATACTTCTTTCGGATTCAATATCATAACACACGATTCTGCATTTGAATATTTATTAAAGGATTCCAATATTGCGATTAATGCAAAGGGATGTGATAGTATTACTATATTAAATTTATTGGTTTTACCTCTTACGACAGTTATAATACACGATACAACTTGTGCCGGTTTTATATATGCAAAAAACGGATTTAAGATTAATCCCCCCATATCTATTTCTGCTTTCACTATTGTAGATACGAATATATCTAAAAACATTAATGGATATGATAGCATAACAATATTATTATTAATGGTAAATCCTGTTGATTCTGTTATTATTCGCGACTCCATATGTGCTCTAGAACATTATAACAAAAACGGATTTGACACCTTTGCTTTAAATTCTTCAATTAAATATATAATTTATGATACGAATTATGACTTTAACCGAAACGGATGTGATAGTATCACCCTTCTTGAACTCACTGTTTTCCCTAAATATATAATTGATATCTATGACACCATTTGCAAAGGGGAATCCTATACACAAAACGGTTTTAATATTATAAACCCCTTAGCAGGTTCACATTTTTTCGACACTACTTTAATTTCATCTAAGGGTTGCGATAGTATTGTTAATTTATATTTGAATGTAGGTCCTTATATTCAAAATCCTTTCAATGATACTTCCGTATGTCCAGGCAATATTGTTAGTTATAGCTTTAAAGAAGATTATACTTATTCATGGTCAACTAACCCATCTTTTAATCCGATTTTAAGTACAGATACTGCCTTCTCTATACAGATATTCACAGATACTGCTTTATATATAAAAATAAGAGATACTATATCTAATGGAAAAGTTTGCCAATTAGTTACTTCTGTTAAAATATATGTTGCACCTCATTTTAACCTAAACTATTCCGATACGAACGCATGCTGCAGTGATACGGTTGAATTTATTGTTCATTCGTCAGAAAATTATGTCTATAAATGGTATTCTGATATTTTACACACTAAACTTATTCAAAGCGGTGATTCATCATTAAAATATACTGCTTTAAAAGACACTATATTCTATCTTGCAATTGTTGATACAATCGGTTTTTGTCATAAAGATACACAATTGAATGTTAAAATTAAACCTGTTATTGTTCAAGCATCTTTAGACACTTTGACTATCAACGGATGCGATATGACATCTATCCCTTTACCTGTTACAAACATGTCGGATTTAATTGTTTATATGAAACCCGGCGCTATTATAATCAACGAATGTTTAAATAGTGTTTCCGTTAGTTGGTTAAAAGATAATATTATTAGCACTACTCCGATTACTGTAAAACGAACCTATAAGATTGCCAATGAATGTGGAATGGGGGACACCATCACTCAATTCATATTTATAATCGATACGTTAGCTCCACAAGTCGGACCTGATATTATTGATACATTTTATATATGTAATTGGAATCTTCTCAATGTTCCGGCAGCAACAAGTGCCAATTCCCTTATAGCTTACGGTTTTATTATCAGTGATAATTGTACAGATACTAATAGCCTAATTATTAGTCATACCGATAGCATTGCATCGAATAACAAACACAAATTAATACGCACATATGCTGTTACTGATTATTCAGGCAATTCAAATTATGTAAAGCATATTATTTATATATCAGATACTATAGCACCCACAACAAACAATTTAATTGACACACTTAATCAATGTGATACTAATGGAATCGTCCCTATAGCAAATACGATCAGAGATTTATTAGATTTAGGTTTTATTATCACTGATAATTGTTTGAAAGCCGATTCTTTAATATTACATAAGAAAGACCAAACATTTACTCCAAATGCTTGTGGAGGCGGAACCATTATTCGTTCATATGAAATTATGGATTCTTTCCAAAATAAAACCATTGCTTACCATACTATAGAAATATCCGACACCACTCCTCCACAAACTACTGATATTATCACATTGATATACGATGAATGCGATTTACAAAAAATACCGCCGGCAGCTATCAAAATAAAACAATTAAGTACTTTCGGTTTTAACATTAGCGATAATTGTCAATTAGATTCTACACTCATTTTGCAAAAAGAAATTATCTCAAATAATATTTGTATAGATTCAATTATTAGAATATATAATGTAAAAGATGCATGTGGAAATACAAGTATATTTAAACATACTATTATTGTTCAGGATACAACTTTGCCTATTGTAAATATTAATTTTAAAGATACTACTTTATACAATACTTGTACTTTATCGAATATATTTGCGCCGGCAACTACTATTGACGAGTTAGTAAAGCTAGGATTTATTATTACAGATAATTGCTCCTTAAAACAACAAATAACACTATTAAATGAAAATATCCTTAGTTCGAAATGTAGTGATACTATAATTCGCACTTACCGGATAGAAGATTTATGTGATAACGCTATTGAAGTAACTTATACTATATACACATTCGATACTATTAAACCCGTTATTTCCGATACTATTAAACTTGAGAAACACGCTGATGCCACAAATTGCATATATTACATACCCGATTTAACGACTTTGATAAGAAACATTTCATATGATAATTGTACCCCTAGAGATGAATTAATCATCATTCAAAATAAAGCAGTAGGAAGTCTAATTACAAAATCAGAAAATGTAGTTGTTACCGTTAGCGACCATTGTGGAAATACAAATCAAAAAGAAGTTGCTGTAATTATTGAAGGAGCACTTTCCGTAACAGCTACAGCAAATCCTACTATTATATGTCAATTAGATAGTAGTATTTTAAAAGCAAGTACTGAGGGAGGCTACGGCAAGAAAACTTTTATTTGGTCCCCGATTGATAAATTAAACACCTTTATTGATTCTGTTGTTATTTCAAAAGCTATAGATACAACTACATATACTGTTATCGTAACTGATGAAAGCGGATGTACAGCTCAAACTACGGTTGATTTATATGTTAAACCTATTCCAAATTTTGATTTAGGAAACGATATCGGGGTTTGTTCCGATAGTTTATATCCGATTATTTTGAATCCCGGCATAAATTTTTCAAAATATATTTGGAATACAGGAGCAACATCACCACAAATAAATGTTATGAAAGAAGGGACATATTCTGTTAAGATCGAAAATACTTATCATTGTTCGAGCGTCGACTCCATAAAAATAGTCGATTTAACAGATTTCTTTGTTAGAATAGAATCCTTAAGTGATTTTTGTGATAAACGGCAAACCGTATTAAAAGCAAAAACCATTGCTTCCGATGTCATTTGGAGTACAGGTGAAATTTCTAAAGAAATTGAAATTACCGAAGCAGGAACTTATTATATAACTGCTTCAGAAATGGGTTGTGTTGCCAAGGATTTCTTTGTTATTGACCCTTGTCAGTTCAGAATATTTATACCTAATACCATAACTCCGGGCGACAATAACAGTCTAAACGATTGTTTTTATTTAAAAATACCCGAAACTATTGAAATTACATCATTTGAAATTACAATATTTGATCGATTTGGAAATAAAGTGTTTAATTCAAAAGATTTGAAATTTAAATGGTGCGGAACAACTAGCAATGGCGGTATAGCTCACGATAATGTATTTTCTTATATTATTAGTATAGAAGAAAACGGGAAAAAATACAACTACAGGGGAACTATTCTTGTTTTATAAGATATAATATTCTTACTAATATTATTATACAAAAGGATTATCTTGCCTCTATGATAACAAAAAATACATAAAAACATCTATGTCTTTTATATTGTAATTCATTCTCTATGTAATACATACGATAAATAAATATTATCTTATATAAAATATATAATTATATAAAAAAATTTAGTATTTTTGCAGGCTCGAAAAAGTCCGTTATTATCCACAAACAAAGAAGGTGAAATATTTGTTTGTTAAAGAAAAAATAATTAGAATTAAAAACAAAATGGATACTTTAAGTTATAAAACTGTTTCAGCCAATAAGGCAACAGTAGAAAAAGGATGGTTTTTGATTGATGCAGAAGGCGAAATATTAGGCCGTTTAGCATCATGTGCTGCTAAATTATTACGTGGAAAACATAAACCCAGTTTTACACCTCATGTTGATTGTGGAGATAATATTATTATTGTTAATGCTGAAAAAATTCGTTTGACCGGTAATAAATTAACAGAAAAAGTCTATGTACGTCACACCGGATATCCCGGCGGTCAACGATTCACAACACCTAAACAACTTCTTGAGAAAAACCCTATAAAAATAATTGAACATGCCGTAAAAGGAATGTTGCCTAAAAACAAATTAGGCAGTCAATTATACAGAAATTTATTTGTATATGCCGGTAATGAACATAAACACCAAGCTCAAAAGCCGAAACAAATCAACATCAAAGACATTAAATAATATGGATACAATAAACACATCAGGAAGAAGAAAAACAGCCATTGCCCGTATTTATATGAAACCCGGAAACGGTAATATTATCGTAAACGGTCGAAATTATAAGGAATATTTTACAACCGGAACACTTCAATATATCGTTAATCAAGCTTTTAGCATTGCAAAAGTGGAAGGGCAATATGATGTTAAAGTAAACTTAACCGGAGGCGGAATAACAGGACAAGCCGAAGCATTGCGTCTGGCTATTTCAAAAGCACTCTGTGAAATTAACGCTGAACATCGTCCGGCATTAAAAGCCGAAGGTTTAATGCGTAGAGACCCCCGTATGGTTGAACGTAAAAAACCGGGCAGACCTAAAGCCAGAAAAAGATTTCAATTTAGTAAACGTTAGCAGCAGCATACAAAGCATAAAAAAATGTTTAGTATCTAAATTGCAAAGACTTTCAATTTTTAGAAACTACTTTGCAGTTGCTTATTAATAAAAGAATGTAAACATAAAAAAATTAAAAATGACAAAAGTAAATTTTGACCAATTACTGGAAGCAGGTGCACATTTCGGGCATTTGAAAAGAAAATGGAACCCTAATATGGCTCCTTACATTTTTATGGAAAAAAATGGTATTCATATCATTGACCTTCATAAAACTATAGAAAAAATCGATGAAGCAGCCAATGTTATTAAACAAATAGCTAAATCGGGAAAGAAAATTCTTTTTGTTTCTACCAAGAAACAAGCTAAAGAAATTCTTGCAGAACATGTTAGAAATGTAAATATGCCATACGTAACCGAACGATGGCCCGGCGGTATGCTCACCAACTTTAATACCATTCGTAAAGCTGTTAAAAAAATGTCATCTATCGACAGCTTAATAAAAAGCCCGCAATGGGAAAGCATTTCTAAACGTGAACGACTACAAATTCAACGTGAACGTGCTAAATTAGAAAAAAACTTAGGCTCTATTGTCGATTTAACTCGTCTTCCGGCAGCTGTTTTTGTTGTTGATGTTTTGAAAGAACATATTGCAGTAGCAGAAGCACGTAAATTAAATATACCTTTATTTGCCATTATTGATACCAACTCCGATCCCAATTTAATTGACTTCCCTATACCCGCTAACGATGATGCTTCCAAATCTATCGACGTTATTATTAAAGCAATGTGTGAAGCTATCCAAGAAGGATTAAATGAAAAAGCACTTAGCAACGATAAAACGGAGGATGAAGAAACATTAGAAGATGAAGTTTCTATTAAAGAGGATGAAGAAGAAGACAAAGGTCCAAGAACCGGTCGAAGAAGAAGAATGGGCGAAAGCGATGGTGACGAAGTAAAAGATGAAAAGAAAAGACGACCTGCCAGCAGACGTCCTATTCAAAAAAAATAATTACAATATTTAACATTTTAATTGATATAATAAAATGGCAATTACAGCAGCAGATGTTAATAAATTAAGACAATTAACCGGCTCGGGTATGATGGATTGTAAAAATGCACTTGTCGAAGCCGACGGAGATTTTGATAAAGCAATAGATATATTAAGAAAAAAAGGTCAGAAAATCGCAGCAAAAAGAGCCGATCGCTCCGCAAATGAAGGATTTGTTGTTGCTAAAACTTCCAACGATAATACTTACGGCGCCGTGTTAATGTTAAATTGCGAAACCGATTTCGTTGGCAAAACCAATGATTTTACGCAATTGGCAAACGACATATTGAACTTTGCCGTAGAAAATAAAATTAAAAACATCGATCATCTGAAAGAAAGCAAGTTAAACGGTCATTCGATCGATGCTTTACTAACGGAAATGACAGGTAAAACAGGTGAAAAAATTGAATTGAATCAATTTGCCGTTTTAGAAAATGCATTTGTTTCTTATTATAACCATAATGGAAATCGTTTAGCAAGTATCGTAGCGTTTAATAAGACTTCTAAAAATTTAAACACTATCGGTCATGAAATTGCAATGCAAATTGCAGCCATGAATCCCATTAGTGTTGACGAATCATCCGTACCTGAAAACATTAAAAACCATGAATTGGAAATTGCAAAAGAACAGGTTCGTAACGAAGGTAAACCGGAAAATATGGTTGAAAAAATTGCTTTGGGAAAATTAAATAAATTCTTTAAAGAAAATACATTAATTAACCAAGACTTTATCCTCGACAATAAAAAAACCGTTAAACAATACATGGCCGAAGAAGATAAAGATCTTGTATGTGAGGGATTTTTCCGCTTGCAATTAGGCGCATAAATCTATTTAAAATCAATACTTAAAAAGAGAGGGTTTACTTACGCTCTCTTTTTTTTATTTGTACTAATAAGCAGTTTTCCTGTTTTCCGCACTTATTAGGGATACCTATATAAAAAACTAAAACACAATAATATATAATTGATAATTTCGTTATTTGGGTGTCCCAATGCGGAAAATAGGAGAAGACAATGCACCTTAATATTTTTCTTAAGAACCGGTAGCGTATCGGCATCTACCGGTTCTTTTTATTATATTCATATCAATTTCATTGTTTAATCAATCATTTTTATAATGAAAATCCATTGTATATCACATTTAATATCAGTATTTTACAGCCGCCCCAAAATACCCCTTGAACCACGCTTGCTTGCGAAAAATAGTGCCGTGGTTGGAGTTCCAACCTAGTTACGT
>MWCE01000109.1 GCA_002069895.1 Bacteroidetes bacterium ADurb.Bin234
ATATGGTATTCCCCTATTGGTGTAAAGGTACGATGCTTATGCAACGTAATATTAATACTACGATTCCTGATGAAGACCAAGCAATATATTGGTAATCATTGGCGTTTTATAATACTCTAAAGAGTAACTACAAAATATCGCACTTTTAGGTAAATACCAAGTGTGATATTTTGTAGTCTTATTTCAAACAATAAATAGGCATTTTTATTATAAAATTACTCATAATCATTTGATTATTAAAGTTTAATTTAACAGAATCGGATATTTCAATTAACCGAATTATTCATCAAAGAGTTGAAAATAATAGCAATAAAGAAGATATAAATTATTAAAATATGAAGCGAATATTAAATGGTTATTGGCTATTTATTATCATTGTGCTTTATCTATGTTCGTGTGAAGAAAATAATGACAATACTATTCATGCAGAAATTACGTATTTTTCCGTATGGGATCAAAGATCAAACCAACATGAACTTTATGTTGATAACGTGAATAATATAATTACCAATAAAAAAGAGATACCTATTTATGTCGATCTTTCTCGACTGATTGTAGAATTTAGGACGAATATTCCAGATGCAATTCTCAAAGTTGACGATAAGATACAACATAGCGGGCAGTCTGTAAATGATTTTTCTAAGGAAATTATTTATGACCTTTACGTAGCAGATATAAAACAAAAGTCATATACAGTAAAAATAACGAAAGAAAAACCATCGAATAATTTTTCAACTTTTACTTTTCCTGAGAAACAGATGGAAAAATACCAACCCGTCATTAACGTGGAAACAGGTGAAATTTCTAATGAGAATGAAATACCGTTAAATATCGATATTACTTCTTTAAAACCGGAATTCACTACTCGTGAAACAGATGCTGTTGTAAAAGTAAATGGTATTGTGCAAACAAGTGGGGTTAATAAGCATGATTTTTCTAAACCTGTTGTTTATATCATAGAAGGACAGGATGGTACTTCGAAGGAATTTACGGTAAAGTTAAAAAAGAGTAATAAAATTTGCATTGTAAATCCGATCATAGAAGGTGATTATCCGGATCCAACAGTTATTCGTGTTGGGAATGAATTCTATTTGTATGTAACAGGAGGTCTTGTAAGAGGTTATAAATCGACTGATCTGGTTAATTGGAGCCGAATAGCGGGTAGTTCGAGTGAGGTGTTTAGTGAAAGGCCGGATTTCACGGAAGATAATGTAAGTGAGACGGGGATGTGGGCACCCGATATCAACTATTTTGATGGTAAGTATGTAATGTATTACTCCATATCTAAATGGGGTGGAGGTGCCACATGCGGTATAGGTGTAGGAATATCTGATTTGCCACAGGGGCCTTTTCTGCCTCCGGCAGGCAATCCTAATGGAAAATTGTTCGTTAGCTCTGAAATAGGTGTGCATAATTCAATTGATCCATGTTTCTTTGAGGAAAATGGTAAACGTTATCTGTTTTGGGGAAGTTGGGGTGGTATTCATATGATAGAATTGACCGACGATGGTATGGCAGTGAAAGATTTGACAAAAAAAACAAAGATCGCAGGCAATTCGTTTGAAGCTCCCTATATTCATAAAAGAGGCAATTATTATTATCTTTTTGCATCAATAGGTTCTTGTTGCGAAGGTATGAATAGTACCTATAAAGTTGTGGTTGGAAGATCTGAAAATATAGACGGTCCATATTTGAATAAAAGCGGAGTGGATATGAATAATTATGATGCTTGGGACCCTTTAAATTATCATCCTATTGTAATAAAAGGGGATGAGTTTTTTGTTGGCCCGGGTCATAATTCAAGAATCATCACTGATGATAATGGGATAGATTGGATATTTTATCACTCTTATATCGATAACGGGATTGACCAACGTAATTTAATGTTGGATGGAGTAGAATGGGATGAAGAAGGGTGGCCTGTAATAAATAACGGTACCCCATCATACTCTATAAATGTAATTCCGTTTTTCAATTAAAAATTGAAAGGATAATTTTGTTTTAGCTTCACCTTCTCGGCATTGCATTATAACGTAACGTAACTTATATAAATAATCTCGAAAAGGAGTATCGGATTACTGTCGTTTCGATCGGCGAAGGGGTATAACTGTCCGCTGATTTTCAGAACACTATCCGATAAAAAAGCGTTGCGTATCCAAAAAATCGTTACCGGGAACAGTGAGGATTTTTTTATCCTTCGTCGGAAAAACCGACATAAGGAAATATTTCGATTTACCTCCGTTTCAATAATATTCTTTAACAAAACGAAGATGATTTTCCGTCAAAATGAAGCGGTTTTTGGGTTAGATTGATATTCCGATGATACCCTCCCAGTGATTCTGGCGATATCCACCCACTGGCTGAAACTATCAATTTGACAAAGTTCTCTTTTTTCTTTAACTATCTCCGTTCTTATGGAAAACTTTCCATAAGAACGGAGAATCATACAGAATGAAACAAACCAGAGAAATGATTGGCGGAAAATGAAAACAGTAATGAAAATAAGAGCGCCCGTTTTCTACTTTTTGGAGGTGCCTCCAAAAAGTAGAAAACTAACTTGGAATTTATTTTAAAATGGTATACTTTTGGATTGAAATACCGGTATACTTTTAGAGTGAAATAAACATAAATTCTTGATTTGAAATTGGGGACATACGTTTCGGCAGCTATCAAAAGCCTTTCAAACTGTTTTTCTCCGAAGTAACGCCTATTGAATTTGTAACAGAATCGATTGAGATAGTATTGTAAATATTTGGGTTTTATCTTGTAATACACACCCAAGAGCTGTCGTTTGGCATTACTGATTGCCGTATGCACCCAAAGCAGCACGTTGGCAAGTTCTTCGTTGGGAATGACAGATGCCGTATGCGAATGGACATGTTCTTTTAATTTCGTGTAAGAGGTCAAATCATCGATCGTTAAATCCGCCGTGTTCTCAACGCGGTCTTTGACATTATTTGTAATTGTTTCGAACTTCAGGTCACTGATCACTTTCATTTTCAGGCACCTGACCTTCTTTCCTGCCTTGGGGTTTTCAACTGTTTTGCTTCCGGCCATTACCGGCACTTTGGTCTTTTTTTGACTTCCGCGGCCCCGTTTCAATTGTTTTTCCTTGTCTTCAAGGGATATCTCGGTAGAACAGAAAGCATTGTTCAACTTGATGGCTCCTTCGAGCATGTACTCATCGTCACGTTTGCCCATCACGTCGCGCAATTTATTGGCCATCTCCCATATCGGTTGATAACGCTTGTGTCCTAATTGACGCTGCAATTCTGCCGTGGAGAAAGACCCTTTCGTGGCCGTGAGCAGGTGCATGGCAACGAACCGGTAACGGTAAGGCAAGTTGGAATGCTGCATGACGGTACCCGAACGCAAGGTTTGGCGTGCATGGCAACGCTTGCATTCATAGGCCTGCTTGTTCTCGAGCCAATAGTGTTCTTTACAATTACAATGACGACAGGTTACGCCCATTTGGTCTCTTTGTTCTTTGAATTTTTTCCGACAGGTTTCCTCGTCGGGGTAACTGATAGCAAAATCCGGGATATTCATAGTGTCTTTTATTTTATCGTTACGCAAACAAATATAATGAATATCAGTGAATTGTGCTAATATATTGAAAGCTGATTTATAACTTTTTCTGCTAATTCTTTAGGAAGGACTGCGGATAATCATATTAATTTTTATCAGTATGAATTTTAAAAACAAGATTTTATTTTTAGTGGTATTACTTTGGTTACCATTTTTTTCGTTTTGTAAGGGAAAAAGCCGGTTAACTTCGAATCTTCGTGCTCCGGCTTATCCGCTCGTAACGGTTGATCCTTATTTTAGCGCGTGGTCATATACCAATAATTTATAT
>MWCE01000110.1 GCA_002069895.1 Bacteroidetes bacterium ADurb.Bin234
AGCTGTCGTTGGTAATGATAATATAATCGGGAATATTAATTAATGTCGGATTTAATGTCATGCTTTTTAAACTTGCAATGGGGGTTCCATTATTGACAACATCCAAAGGACCTCCCGTAATTGTATTAATTTCCTCGTAATTCGATACCAGACTTTTAAAATATCTTTTTGACATATCGTTCGAGAATTTGCTTTGCATAACCGGTCTAATTATATCATCTGGATTGTCTATATAATGCAAGGTAAAATATATCTCGGAATAAAGATTCAATATGCTATCGGAAGGAATATATTCCAAGGGATAGAATGTAATAGTAATCACATGATATCCCATAGGATATCCATCGTTATCAATTTTATACCTTATAGCGGGATAAGGAATGCTGTTGTTATAAATGGCTGTATCAGGATCATCAAATGGAACAAAATTTGGGGAAACACTTGTTGGTATAGGTGCTTGTACAGGGTAAATACTATATGTCCCGGCTAATTGTTGAACGCTTACGGAATCAATACTAATACTATCTACTTTTTGATCTATTGAAATTAATAGTCGAATTGTTTTTACCGGCAATTGTGGTGCTCCAATTTGAGTGGTAAACGATTCATTGTTAAAAGTTACTACATCATATCCGTTTTGAGTAGAAAAATTCAACTCATTCAGATTTGTGCGAATGGTATCTGTATAATTTGCTAAACAATGTGATAGCAATAATGATAAAATGATTAATACACAAGATTTTTTCATAATACATATTTTAAAGTTTAATCAATTTACAGTTTTGAATAATCATATTTTTATCTTTGATAGAAACAATATAAACTCCACTTTTCTCTTTGCTTAAATCCACATGTATTTCGTTATTATTTATTTGAATTTGACTGTATGTTTTTTGTCCTAATGAATTATAAATATCAATATTTAACGTTGCTAAATCAAGTGAAGAATTAAAAAACAGTATGGTTTTATCGTTACATGGATTGGGAATTATTTTAACAATATTATTTTTTTTAAAATCCCTTATATTATCATAAAATCCTTTCTTTAATATAAAATTTTCATCAATACCATCCTTTTTCCCTTCACCTACACAAAAGCCATAATTCAAATTGATAAAATCAAATTCAAAAATTTGCAGATAAGAATAATTAAATCCATAATTTTTTAAACCAACTTCATCAAATTTTGTATTAGTACAATGATTAATACCTATAATTGTATTTTCTAAAGAAGATGTTCCCGTAGTATTATCCCAATAATTATAAAACAAATTACAACTATCCATAATGCGTATATTAAATATTGGATAATACAATTCAACAATTGTAAGCCATGTAAGCCCATAATCATCTGTTTTATAAATCCCACCATTATTTATACTTTTAAGAAAATATCCTGTTTGAGCATTTGAAAATACAATATCTTTATAAGAAAATACATGTACATCTCGTAATATTGTATCATAAGATAATCCACCATCGGTAGTTTTACAAAGAAAATTGCTATCTTTATTATTTAGTGCTATATATCCTGTATCATTATCTAAAAAATGAACTGAAGATACCGATGAAGTATTATTTGTATCAACATGCCAATGTTGACCTCCATTCAATGTTTTCATTAATAACCCTTTGCTTCCGAATGGAAAGTCCGGAAAAATCTCATCCCCCCCCACAATCCAACCGGTATCTTGATTAATAAAACTCATGCTTAATAAATTCAAAGAAGTGGAAATGCCGATATTGGTCCATGTTAATCCACTGTTTTCGGTTTTTAATACAGTACCGTTTTTTCCGCAAATATATCCAACAGCGTCATTGACAAAAGTTACTTTATACAAAGTATTAGTTGTTGTGGAATAAATCGAATCCCAATAACTGCCACCGTTGGTTGTTCTTATAATATAACCCTTATCACCTACTGCAATTACCGTATCTTCATTGATACAATGTATATCCCACAGCGTTTGGGAAGGAACAAAAGGCAATAAATGCCATCCTTCATTTTGGGCATTGGAAATACATGTTATGCACATAATAAGTATAAAAAAGTATAATTTATTGAATTTGTTTTTTAAATTTTGTTTTCGGGTGTGTGTTTTCATATTGATTTATTTTTTACTGTTAATGAATTTCAGGATATTTTTTAATCTATTTTTCTATTTATCTACTAAACTTAATTTTCTTGTCAATTTTGCATATTTTGCAGGATTTATATAAAAATTATCGGCTTTCATATTTTAATATATTTTAACATTTCAGTTTGTTTTATATGTTGAACTTATTGAGAGTTTATTTTACGTTTTATATATTGTTCTTTTATAGTATGCTCCTACCATTTACTAAGAAATAAAATATGATTTGATTTTTTAATGTTTTTTACAATTATTCTTTTTGCTTTTTCATCTAAGTTTTTTTATTTGTCTTTGCAAATCTATACATTATTTTTAATATAAAATTCACTTTTTTGTAATTAACATTTATTTTATTATCTATCTCACTCTTTCACAAACCTTTTATTCACCATTCCTTTATCCGTTAGGATGCGGAGAAAATAGAAGCCTTTATTTAAATGGTTGATAGCTAAATCGGTTTTGGATGCGTTGATA
>MWCE01000111.1 GCA_002069895.1 Bacteroidetes bacterium ADurb.Bin234
TAAAAAAATGACATAAACAAATATTTATCCCTTTTTTAACAAAATATATTACGTATTATTGGGAAAAGTTACGGTATAAACAAACATCTTTATTTTCACTTTTATTATAATTTGCCACTATACTATATATAGTCGCTTTGGAATACCCAGTTGTATCTGACAAATATTCTGCATCAACATGATAACGAGAAATCATGTAAAGGATATGCCATCTCTTATAAATAGCAACAGTTTTACTATTATTCATCTTTGATTTTAGAGATGAGAGGCTTTCTGAATGGTTTAACTTTAATATTCGCATAATTTTTACTTTTAATTTTTTGCAAATATACAATTTTTTTAATATTATTGATAGCGGTTTATTATCAGCGGCTGGGGACGTTTTTCATTGAAAGTATGGTGGTTAATTTGAAAGTTTTTATATCTTTGTGATAGTTCTGTGGGTAGGCACGCCGCCGAAAGCCCAGCAGCTATCCGTTGGGCACAAGCAGTGAAATCTTGACTGCAACAGAAAGCAAGACATCTAAACGGACACACCATTGCTACTTGAAAGCCTCTTTCATCCTGACTGTTCTTTGACTTTCTGACACTTCAGTAGCAACTCGACAGGAAGTTTGCATAAAGTTCGACTGTTTAACAAACTCTCAACTTGACTTCCCGACCACACTGCCCGATCTAAATGTTTTTTTTAATATTTTCTTAACCGACGCATTTAAGAAATTAATTTGTTAAATTAAATTTCATTTAGTTATTTTTCTTGTATTTCAAAACATAAACTATTATCTTTAATGTTTCATTAACTAAAATACCTATAAATATGAACAAGAAATTATACCATTTTCACCATTCTATAACTTTACTTACTAACACCATAAAGATTTCTGTTTCTTTTTCTTTAATTTTATTTCACAATGTTTTAATTTCGCAGACAACTTGGGACATATTTGGAAACAGTATTCAAGGCACTGAATTTTTAGGAACTATTAACAACAAACCTTTGGTATTTAAAACTTATACTATAGAAAGGGCGCGTATTGCAGAACAAGGAAACTTTGGTATAGGCATAAGCACCCCCCAACATATATTGCACGTACACGATAATAGGCTTATAACACCAACAATAATTGATATTACGCAAGGCTCTACGAATAAAACCTCTTATGCTTACAGTGCTTTTCAGTTAACAAATTACAAAACAGGAATTACAGATAAAGACGGCATATTATTTTATACAAATGATAATAACGGAGGCATCCACCTGCAAGAACAAGGCAAATTTGAATTGAGAACAGGCAACAGTATTGTAACACTTCATCCTGATAATAAATGCAGTTTTTTTAATTCAGGGGCTTCAGATGCAAGTGTGTATATATTTTCTTTGAATAACAATGGGTTGAATATTAAATTACATCAAACAGCAAACAATCAGGTAAGTTACGGGTTAAATATAGAGAGTAATAAGTCTGCATCTGATTTGATGAGAGGTTCTCTATTAAATAAAATTGTTTATAAACTCAACGGTAAGGGGGAAGCGTATTTTGGGCAAGGTGTAGAAAGAATAACTTTAGGTAATACACAATCTCTTGGAGATAAGTATGCAACCGGATATATTGGATTTAATATAACGAGAGAAAATAATGTCTGGAAAAGCAACCACGAGGGGACCAACAACGGAGCTGTTTTAATTTATGCCGACATTGCAGGAGGATTGAGAATTGTTACCGTGCCATCAACAGGAGCAACACAAAGCCAAAAAACAGATACCGACATAAGAAATAACACAAGAGTAACCATAACAAGAGACGGCAATGTAGGCATTGGTACAGAAACCCCGGGTTTACACAAATTGGCTGTTGAAGGTATAATTGGTGCACGCAGAGTACGGGTAACAGAAGTGGGCTTTGGAGCCGATTTTGTTTTTTGCCCCTCTTATAAATTAAAACCATTAAGCGAAGTAGAAGATTTTGTAAAAGAACATCTGCATTTGCCCGATGTGCCCTCTGAAGCTCAAATGCAGAGCAATGGACTCGACCTTACAGAAATGAACATACTTTTACTCCAAAAAATAGAAGAGCTTTACCTCTATGTGTTTGAATTAGAGAAGAAAGTTAATGAATTATCAAAGTAAATTAATTAAGGTTACATCATGAAAAAACAATTATTATTAATAGCATCCATCATTTTATCCTTACTTTGCCTTGGGCAAGAAGATAAAAAATGGCGTTTTGGGGTGGGAGGAGGCATTTATCAGGCACCCATCATGCAGGGTGAAAAGGTAGAAGATAAATATTTCGATTTAGAGTATTGTGGTGGTTTTACTGCATACCGTCAACTTGGGAAAAACAAAAAACACACTTTAGGTTTAGGTATCGGTTATGCTCACAAAGTAAATAGTTTTAATTATTTACCAAATGTTTATATTAATTCTCAATGGAACAAAGAATTAATATATGTTAAATTTAATAGTTCTAGTATCATACTGGATTTACAATATAAGTATTCCTTTGTTGTAAAAAGTTCAACTTTGGGTTTTATATTAGGTGTAGAGCTTTTAAATGTACCTGTTAATAAAAATAATTGGATCAAATACGACACCAAATACATTGATAAAAAGGATTTAGTAATTGAAAATCAATATAGTGGAGGGACTGGAAGACCGTATTTCTCTTTTGAAAAGCGAGTAAATGTTTCAGATTCATTTAAAATAAATTTAGCATATAAAGCTCGTTTTAACTTATATAAAAATAAAACATCTAATCGTCTTTTTATTTTCTCATACACCTTAAGCGAACCAGATCTAATTTCTGTTTATGATAATTTTTTTACTCAGGGATTAGTCATAAATTTTATATTTTAAAATTTAATGAAAAATTTATTCATCATTTTTTTAATAATAACTACTAAATTAACATCTTTTAGTCAAAGCAATTTAGTTCCAAATTCCAGTTTTGAATTAGGTTCAGAATGTGCTAATATAGAAGTTGGAAATAAAATTTATGATTGGTTATTACCAGAAAAGCAAAGTTTTAATCTTAACCCATTTTCTTGGGGGACAAGTACTCCTGTTGGAACATCAGACTGGTTCTGCCCATCCAATTTGTCACACTCAGGAAATGCACATATAAGAGCATTAGTCGAAACTCAATATGGTGATCCTAAATATGTTGAATATGCAACGGCAAAATTACTTGAACCATTGGTAGTTAATAAAATATATTTTTATAGATATTTTGTACGAGCTGACGCCTATGAAGGTGATAAAGTCGGTTTAGGATTTACAATAGATAGACCTGTTCAGAAATGGAAATGGAAAGTTATAAAGGAAGGGTTACGTGTTATAAACAATTCCATCTTTAAACCTGATGATGGGTGGGTAGAGATTAAAGGAATTTTTATCGCTGATCAAGCCTATAAGTGGATAACAATTGGTTGTTATGCGGAAGATTTTATTGCATTTAAAGCTTCCCAGTCTTATAGGTACGATGACATACGATTATGGGAATACTGCCCCCCACAAATGCTAATTGAGAATCATAGCTATGAGTTTAAGGAATCTGCCTATGAAGCTATTAATATTCGTGCCGGCTATGATGTAGATGCCCCAAGCCCGAATGGTTCGGTTATCATAGGCAGTAATGCCGATATTATTTATAAAGCCGAAACAGAAGTAAGCCTTGAACCCGGTTTTGAAACCCAACCAGGCGCAGAGTTTCTTGCATTTATTGCACCCTGTGGCAGAAATTGCGACTATTTGCCATCCTTAAATTTCAGTGACACCTTGACAATTTGCAGCCAGCAAAAAATACCCATAGGTTTGCCATCTTTACCCGCCAATGTGAACTTCGTGTGGACTGCAGAACCTGCATCCGCAATGCAATACCTTATCAATGCAAACAGTACAAATCCTGTTTTCGACACTCCGCCCAATTCATGCGGACATGTAGTTTATACCCTAAAGGTATGGAATGAATGTGATGAAGTAGCTATGAAAAGTGTTCATATTAAATATAACACATCTAACCTGCAAAGTTCGCTGCAAATACAAAATTTACAACAAAACAATTTTTATACATCATTTAATGTTCTTGTTGGTCAGTGCGCAGACAAGCTTATCATTCAGATTTTTAGTTCAGCAAATAATTATTCAACACCCGTTTACACACAGGATATTGATGTTGTAAATTCAAACAATGCAATATTTTTTTCTACAACCGGTATTTCATTATCTCCATGCTATAATTACCGTATAAAATTAAACGTAAAAACAATTTGCGACTTAAATGAAATTGTTGAATATATTGATTGGGTAAGAAGTTCGAGTATTCAGCTCATAGACTATAATAATGTAATAACTGCTAATAATGATGGACAAAATGATTGTCTTGAATTCAGTGTAAGCGGTGCTGACTTTTATCATGTTCAGGTTTTTAACTCAGGTGGTTTGTGTATTTATAATGAGACAGGAGTTATTAATAATCAGTTTTTTTGCACATGGAAACCACAACCAAATCAGGTTTCTTCAGGAGTATATTTTTGGACAGCTCGTTTTTGGAATTCCTGTAATCAAGAAAGCCTTCATAACGGATTTGTTCAACTACTTCATGATAACAATAAAAGGTTAAAAGATGCTATTTCAAGTAAAGGCATTAATCTTAATGAAAATGAATTATTTTTTATTTTCCCCAATCCTGTTAAAGATGAATTGACAATTCTTTTTGCTTTTGAAGGGGATGCTGATATTATTTTGATTGACCTTTCGGGTAGAGAAATATTAAAAACCAAACGAAACAATAATTCTAATATTGTATTGCAGCTTAATGGTATAGCTGCTGGTGCTTATTATATAGTGATAAAAACGAAATCAAATTTATCAACTCAAAAAGTTATGATTTATGAATAAAAAAGTATGTTTAACACTTATTGCTTCTGTTTTTTTCATCGTTTCATTTGCTCAGCAAAAAAATAACAGTATTGGCATTGTGGGTTCTTTTGGTTTATCGGGCAGGAGCTATCACACTAAATTGTCGCTTAATGACTGGAAACCAAAAGACGGTT
The DNA here is from genome assembly GCA_002069895.1 of Bacteroidetes bacterium ADurb.Bin234. Taxonomy (GTDB): domain Bacteria; phylum Bacteroidota; class Bacteroidia; order Bacteroidales; family WCHB1-69; genus UBA5266. The sequence goes on from MWCE01000111.1 coordinate 5,056, forward strand.
TCTTTTCAGCTTATGGATTTGAGTATGGAAGGAAATTTAACAGAATAGAGGTTTTATTAAAATTCACACGAAGTCATCACACAGATATTTTAAAAGTTGCAATTGATTCTTTTAAAACTATGGATACGACATATTTTGTTGGGCTGAAATCGAGCAATACCATGCACCAATATTATTTGCGTTTTTCCCCAACATTGCAGTTAAATTTGATTGAAAAGAATAATTATTCACTTTTTACAAAAGTATCTTTGGGTGTAATCCACATTTACAATGATAAGCAGCATTATAAATCTGATTTTCAGGCTGTATATCATAACACTGATACCACTTATATAAATACAATTATAAATCAATCACGCAAAGTTGTTATATCAGGAGGATTGTCAGTTGGTATTTTGCGGAGGTTATCAGATTCCTTTTCAATTTATTCAGAACTTTACTATGAATCTTTTCTGCATAATATTTTCAAAGATAATAACAATAATGGTTGGACTAGATTATACAACTATGGACTCAATATTGGCATTAAATACCATTTTTAAAAACAAAATTTTTTAATAATTGCTTTTATATCAACCTAAAACATGAAAAAATTAAAACACGCTATCCCATAGGCGACATATAAAGACAGACAGTTTAATGTAGAAAGCTTATGCAAACTTATTCTTTCAGTGCTTTCTGACAGGGACAGTGGAGGAACTAACTGCCAGTGCCCAATCGAGTAGACGGCCGGTGAGTCGTCAGACCCACCGGAGCGCCTCTCATCTACCTGTCGGTAGACAGGCAC
>MWCE01000112.1 GCA_002069895.1 Bacteroidetes bacterium ADurb.Bin234
TAGTCAACCCGGTTAGCAAGCGCCATGGAATCCAATAAGTGGAGATCCATTGAATCGGCATTCTTTATGTACACAAAGAACAAATCACCGAATATTACCTCCCTGTCATCTGAATTCAGGAAAAGATTTTTAGATACATAAAATATTTCCGGATGTACCGAAAGATCGGTATCAATTAACAAACTGTCCTCGAGAAGGGCACAGTTGTATTCCTGATTTTCTCTGCGGAACCAATTGGTATGATAAGTACGCTCGTGATGAAGTATTTTCACATCAGGAATTCCCACCAGCTCTTTCAAATCGGTCGTATCCATTTCCAGATCATACGTAACAGCCCGCACATACGAAGGCAATAAAGTCAGCTCCCTTCTCTGGTGTTTCACCCAATAATAGTAATCCTGAGCATACATCCCAATCCCTATTAAAGACAATAATATAGATGTTAGAAGAATGCGTGTTTTCATTTCAATTCGTTTGTTGTTAATAGTTATTTGAATATATCAATGTTTCCCCGGCTTTGATTTTGTGCCTTTATTGTTGTTTTTTGTCAAGCCTCCTATGTAATGACGTTTTAAAGACTATATTTTTTAAATGGCTCAGACACACTTTTTGGAACAGTATCTTTGTTTATTTCAGTTTTGAATTCAGATAATATAGTTTTTTCTTGGGCTAATAAAAGTCCTTTTGGAAAGATAAATAAGGATAGTATCAAATTGATAATTTTCGTTTTCATGTTATTCGTGATTTAAGATTATTATCCCTTGTATAAATGAATTATCTTGTTGAATCCTGTATAAATAGAATCCACTATTTTGCTCTGAAACATCGAGCATGTAAATATCATTGTTGATGTTTTTCTTCAATACTAATTCGCTCGTAAGGTTATAAAGATAAAATGTTGCATTTTTTAAATTATTCAAGGTAATCAGTCCATTTGTTGGATTAGGGTAGATTATGACATTATTTCTTTTATTTATAATACTGGTTGGAACATAAAAACAGTAGTCGTAATCAGGATTATCGTAAATATTGTTTTCATTTTCATAATAACACGTTAAATTTTTAAATCCTCCATCAATTAGTAATCCGCTATATATTAAACCATTTAAACTACCAATACCTTCTATCCAAATTTCTTGCTGGCTTCCCGAAAGAGTAATTCTTTTTCTTTTTACAGAACCAAGCTCAACAGAATCTAGTTTTGAAACCGTATACTCAATGCTATCAGAGTTCCCATACAAGGGATTGGTTATGTAGATTTTTTCTGATAGTTCAATATTAAAATCATAAAGTAAAAATTCAACCCCTTGTGAAAGAGGCACATAATAAACTTTTTTACTATCTTCTCTTAAATAACCTATTAATTCCCAATCGGTAATAGTTGATTCCTCCGATTTATATATTTGGGAATATGTCTTATCATTTAATGTTACATCGTCCCCTAGTTTAAAAACTTCTGATTCCAAACAACAAGTGTCATTCTCTACTCCATTGTAAGAAATGCCCCCCGAAAGTACATACCATAACTTATTCTTTTCATGGTCTATAATACTTTGACAGTAAGTTTTACCTATAGAAAAAATAATTAAAATTAAAATTAACAGTATATTTTTCATGGCTTTAATTTAATTAGTCTCTATCTAACATTGTCGTTTATTTAAATTGGCTACAACACGCAAATACCCGCGTACTAAATAGTTTCACTCTCAACAGCTAGTCAGTTAACACCATCGTTTTTGTATCGATGAGCTTGTTGTCCACAATCAGAGAATAAAGGTACATGCCTGGCTTCAGTTCATTGGGCTCGACAAAAATGCTGCCCTTGCCGCTCAGGTGAATTTTTTCAAGTTTGATTTGTGTGCCATTCATGTCGTAAATGCCTATGAATGCATTAGTCGTATTCGGTTTGATGTTGAATCGGATTTCGGTCGAGGTGATAAAGGGGTTTGGTGTGTTCTGAAACAGTTCACTCTCTTCTATGGCTTCAAGAGCAGGAGCGGGTGTATTATTACCTTTAGTTTTCAGACTCTTAAAGGAGACGGAGCCGTAAATCATTTCTTCGAGTTTTTCTATTTGCTTTTGCTGCTCTTTGATACATTGCAGCAAAACGGCTGTCATCCCATCGTAATTAATGGCCTTCAGTTGTGTGGTCGGGTCGGTTTTGACCAGCTCGGGAAATTCCTGCTCAATCTCCTGTGCAATAAAACCATATCTGATTCCTTCAGGTAAGTTCATAAACTGTTCATCAAGGTCAGATGTCGAAAATGACTCTGTTTGCAGGAGTTCATCATTGTTTTTAAAAGCAAATTTTTTACCGTCGAGTTTCCGGATTTTTGTAAGCATAGACTCTCCGTCAAGTGTTGAGATGTCCTTTTTTAATAAAAGATCGGAACCGACCCATGAGCCAGATGAAAAAGCATCGCCACTTACACAGAGTAAATATGAGCATGCAAAAGAACTGCCCGCCGTGAGCAATACACCAGGATAACCGTTTTGGGCTACTAAATGAAAAGTTGGTCCGGAATGAATAGTTACTCCATTAATCCGCGCAAAACCATTGAGTGTATTAGTTCCTTCAAAAAGGCTGTTTCCTAATAAATTGAGCCTGTGAGTTGAATTTGGGTCTGTACCAAGCCCGAGATTTCCGGACGTGTTGAGTTTCAGTTGTGCGCACACCAAAGTTGTCGATAACAGTAGTACCGAAATAA
>MWCE01000113.1 GCA_002069895.1 Bacteroidetes bacterium ADurb.Bin234
GGGCGTAAAACACTCGCTGAATGTGGCGGTGGCTTCAGCCATCGTGATTTGGGAAGCATTTCGGCAGTGGCAACCAAAAACGTTATAGCCAGCTGATAAAGGGCTCTTTAATCGTAATTTTGATAATGAAGTATTTTATTTCATTGTTGTCCGGTAAAAAGTAAAAATCTGATTAGTATCAATCATTTTAGGAACTTTTGGTGGAAAGCTTTCCTCGCTTCTCTCGTACTCGTGAGAAGCCTCTCACAAAATCGCATGAAGCTTTTCGCGAAGGAAAAAGAATTCCGCCTGATCTGCCCACTTGCGTGCTTCGTGGCGAATTGTATTGTGACCGCCAGAGCTAACTCTTTTTGATTAGGGGGCTTCCTTTTTGAAAAACAAAATCGTATACTTGATTATCAAGTACTTTTGATTAGTTTTTGATTTTTTATTTTTTACCGGACAACAATGTATTTTAATGAAACAGGATAAGAAAATAATGCTAACTTTGTGGTACTAAATTTTATGAGCCATGATGGTTGATTAATGACAGATAAATAGCCTATGAAGTATAAATAAATATTACCTAAAATAAATATAATAAAGATATGAAAAAAATTATTCCCCTAATTTTATTAATGGTTACAGCATCCAATATATTCGCCAATGGAGGTCCCATTGATGGATGTGCTGTTTATCGAACCGCTGACATAATCTTAATTAATATGCCCGATATTAAACTTATTAAAGAAGATTTAAAAATAAACATAGTAGGAGATTATTCTTTTGTTGATGTAACATATGTAATTCAAAATAACAGTTATACTGATTCTAAAATAACTTATGGCTTTCCCATAGATTATATTCGTACTGATTTGCAATATGAATTTGAATGGCAAAAGGAATATTTACCGGAAATCGAATTTTACTTAGACGCTAAAAAATTAAAGATTAAACATCAAGTTGACTATTCAATTTTCGAAGAAAAAGCAGATACAAATGACGAACAAATGTTAGAAATGAGAAGGAGTTGGTATATTGTCGATTTTAATATTCCAAAAGGAAAATCAATTATACTAAAAGTTAAATACAAAATAAAAAATGGATTCGAAGATTGGGCAACCACAAAAAGTTTCTTTCCTACTTTTGATGACCGTCGTTTTATTTATGATTTCAAACCGGCGCAAAATTGGGATGATGGAATTATAGATGAATTAAATGTTCAAATAAATGTAAAAGATATTATTACTAAAGGAGGAAATGTAAATATCTCAGGCTTATCTTTTTCAGAGAGTTTAGGTGTTTATTTTGCTTCTTTTAAAAAGTACGACCTTAAAACCTCTCCAAATCTTACAATATTTTATCAAAACACTGAAAAATTATCTGATTATCTTAGCAAGTACAGAATTAAAAATGACAAGATAAAAGCGGTAACTGTTTCTTCTTCACTATCATCATCCTATTCATCCAAAAACTTGTTTGATTTTGATTTTAACACGGCATGGGTTGAAGGCAGCGAAAGAGACGGAATTGGAGAAAAAATAGAAATAGAACTTGATAAATATCCGTTGGCAGCAATTTGTCTGATTAACGGTTATACCAAAAACGCAGATGTATATTTAAGCAATAATAGAATTAAAAAATTAAAAATTGATATCGAATATATTGATTATGAAGATTCGACAAAATTAATTACGGAAAGCAACGAAGTACTATTTAATAAACTCGAATACAACGAAATATCAAAAAATAACTTCGGAAATATCATCACTATTGTAGGGGATTATGGGGACGGTTATAGTAAAATAACAAAAATAACATTAACCATTTTGGATGTATATAAAGGAACTAAATATTCGGATACTTGTATTTCAGAACTTTTATTATTAGGCTTCGAATGATTTTATTATTTATTATTTTGACATCATTTGCTCAAAACAGTAATGAATACATATATTCATCAGTTAATCGCGGTGAAGTGAGTAATAATTCCACTATATTTATGAGGGTGAATGATGTATTGGAACTCACTTGTTCGGAAGATAAATATTGGGTTTTCTACAATCCCATATTAAAAGAATATAATAATTTGACTAACGGAGCAAAATATTTGGAAAAAATAGAATACACAACAACTCTAATTTCTAATAAAAAAAACAACACAATAGTATTTGATAACCTAACTCCCGGGGCTTATTATATTGGTATATTATCTCAACCGGAATCCATACAATTTGCATCTTCCGACCCAATTCATTTGACACATAAAAATATCATCCAAGTTGTTGTGAGAGAAAATGATTCATATATAGGTTTTTTAACCGAACAATTAGGATTGCCATTTATATTACCCCCTAAAATAATAGGCAAGTACGGACACCAAACAGATTTAAGAATTGGAACAGATTGTGCCGAATTAGCAATTTACGGGAAGCGGAGAATAGGATATAAAATTCCATATTGCGGCCCAAAAAGATTACTTAATTATCTAAATCCGACAAATAAATTGGTTCAGGGGACAATAATTCATTTTGGGTATCAAGTTTCAATTCTATATGAAGATAAAGGAATTATTGGAAAATTAGACGGGGAAGATTTAATTATTCATGCTTTTGAAGATGAAGTAAAAATAGAACGATTAGGAGATACAGAATTAAAAAACAAAGAATTTAAACTTTATAATTGGAAAAAATAAGGCGTTAGGTCAAAGCAAAAGGAATACAAATTCGTTTTCTTTTTTTTTAATATCTGCCACGAATACAATACCTTGTTTTGATAGAACCGTTTGGTCGATTTTTAAAGCGAGCGGGATTCTTCTTGCCTTGATTTTTGGTGCTTTTGTATTAAGAAAAAAGTACGAAAGAAAAAATCAACAGGACTATACTCCGAAGGACAACGACGGAACCGGCACGTCCTAAATTAAATTTATTTTTTACGGGATAACAATCGAAAAAAATCACGTATTTTTGCATCCTCATTGCCAAGCATAATTAATATTTCCGTGAAAGAAAATCAATACGCAGAAAAGGACCTTGCCATTATAGGAGCCAAAGAGCATAATTTAAAGAATATCTCTTTGCAAATCCCGCATCATCAACTTGTGGTCATTACAGGATTGAGTGGTAGCGGCAAATCGTCACTGGCCTTTGATACCATTTAT
>MWCE01000114.1 GCA_002069895.1 Bacteroidetes bacterium ADurb.Bin234
AAGTTTTTAACTCTTTTTGCTTCTTCCACCCTCATTATAACAATATTTTTTACTTTACAATACCCTTTTTTGTCACTTTAATATCCGCTAAATTGAAAATATCTATTTTTAAAACTTTATTTTCTATTTTGTCACTTTATCTTTTTCATGTAACAGTTTTGTCATTTAAATATTTAATTCAAAGCAGAAATTCCATGCAATTATGATATATGTTTTCTACACTTCATATTATACACATAGCATTAATAACTCTTTAGGTATAAAACTTTAAATTAAAGATGCATAAATTCACTAAGCCGTCCATTAGAACTGTCTTTATAGCAATAAATAGAATTATTTAATTCTAAGAATTTTGGTCATTATTACAAACGACAAAATGTATAAAGACTTAAAAAATGATAGTTTCTCAAGTTTACGGTAGACATGCCATTGATGCTTAATAAGGTTTACCTTATTGCGGGATAAGGACTTTTTCTGAATCCTGTAAGTTGCTAAGACTTCATTTAGGCCATAAACATATTTTTCCATTCTTAACATCTTTAACCATAAGGCGTAGTCATTGCGTTTACGGACTTCAGGAATATGAACTTTTCCTAATTTTTTGCAATCATATATAACCGTTGAGTTACCAATTGGATTATATCTGATAACTAATCGATAATCAGCCTTTTCTCTAGCTTTAATAATACGCAATATTTTGTTGGTTTTATCATCAAGTTGTTCATAATTAGTGCACGTAAACGCATAGTCGTTAGTGAGCATAAAATTGATTTGTTTCTCTAATTTTGTTTCTTTCCATAAGTCATCACTATCCAAAAAAGCAATAAAGCGCCCTTTAGCATTTTCAACACCTTTATTACGAGCAATAGCTGCTCCGCCATTTACTGGTAATTTAATAAGTTTAATCCGGTTATCCTTTTTGATATACTCTTCTACTACTTCCACCGAATTATCTGTTGAGACATCATCGACGATAATTAATTCCCAATTAGGATAGGTTTGGTCAATCACAGAATCAATCGTTGCCGAAATAATAGTTTCACAATTATAAAGCGGGGTAACAATTGACACCAATGGTTGTTCTAAATTTTCTTTTTCCATTTTAAAATTCCTATTCACTTAATTTTTGTCGCGCTTTTTGCCAAAAAGCTTTTCGGCGGTTTCTCCTTTTTGAGGCGTATTTTTCCCATTTATCAGCATACTCACTAAATGTTTCGTTATTTGTCAATTCATTTAAGACACGTAGTTGGGAAATGTGAAGATTGTGATAAAAAGGACTTGCTATCTTATGATCAATATCATATTTAGACCAGTATCCATTATCATATTGCGGCAAACAATATGCTATGGAGCGAGCATTAAGTTCAAAAAACTTATGAACTTCCTCATCGTTTGTAATTAGATAATAATCGTAAATACCAAACAAGGCAAAAATCCAACCATTAAGAACTGTTGGTAAATGTGTATATTCTTTTAGGAAAACCAGATCATTATCATATAAGGTTGTCCCACCCTCTTCAATTGGTATTAGCATAAAATCATAAGCTTTTTTTGCAGCACTTTGATATTTATCTTCCTTTGTATGAACATAAGCTCTTACTAATAGAGAAATACCTTCCCCTTGCGCCATAGCAGAATAAGGATGCTTGGGATGCCGTTCTACAAAAGTGTCCCATGCACCATTGTTCTTTTGTTTATCATGTGCCCATTCCACCATTATTAGAAACTTATTTAAATACTTTTTCTCACCCGTCTCTAAAAATAAATCATAGGCTGCTAGTCCATATTGAAATATTTCAATACTGAATTCAAATTCTATATTTTTGCCTGTTTTTTGTTTGGGAATATATTTTTCATCACGCTCTTTATCTTTAGAAATTTTTTCGGTTAAATCATTATAGTAACCTTTAATTTCAAGGGTCGAATAATGTTTACCTGGGCCCTGGTTAACATGTAAAATACTCCGGCCTGTTACCATCCTAAACCATTTTCTAATATTTCTAAATGTAAAGTTTTTTAGTTTCATAAATCTATTATCTCACAAAAAGTGTTGAGTAAGGACTTGTAAAAAGCTATCTTTTGAATATTCATTGGCTTTTTGCTGACAACTCCTTTTCATATTGATAATAATTTGTGGTTTTTCAATAACTTTTTCTAGTAAAGCTTGTAAGGCTTCTGTGTTTCTTAAAGGGTATCCTAAACCTGTTGTTCCTTCATCTATTATTTCATCAAAACTATTCCAACGAGCAGATACAATAGGCACGCCGGCGTAATAACTATCAATTATTGAGCCGGGTATACCTTCGGTTGCATATCTAGTCGGAAAAATTTGAAAAAAGTAATTCTTAATTGTCTCCACACTTTGATCATACTTAATCACACCTGCATATTCAACATAGTCACTATGTTTTTCGACTAATGATAAAAAGTTGGCCTTATAATTTGGGCGAACCACTCCGTATATGGTTAGTTTATATTTCATTTCAACTTTGTTTATTTGTTCTAAAACATTAATTATGTCTTCAACACCTTTCTCTGGTTCAATCCGCGAAAAGTAACAAATATTAAATGGTTTGTGATGCACAATATTTAAATCTTCTTCGGTTGCAAAAGGCAAGTCTTTAAAGTTATTAAGAATCGCTGTATTTGTAATATCTAATTTTGATAGTTCTTCTTGAATTTTAATTGTTTCGACATACACCTTATAAAATTTTCCGATGCGCTTTAATGCTTTTTGTTTCTCAATCTTTTGACCAATCCAGCCACCGATAACTATATAGTGAATTCTACGCTTAAAAATCTTGTTTAGAAAGGATAAAAGTGGAGTGAATACCCTAATACCTTTTTGGGCAGTGATCAAAATAATATTTTTGCATTTAAAAAAAGAAAAGAAAATTTTAACAAATAAAAAGATGCCACGGGTTTTCCATTTATAAGTATTCATAACTGTTATTTTTGTATTTGGTAGTTCCTTTAGAGCATCAACAATGCTTACTGTTTTTACAATTTGGCCACTATTAAATTGTTCACCTTTTTTATAAAAGCCAATAACTCCTATATTATTTTTTTTCATTTGTCTTAGTATTCCCTTTAATTAAATTGCAAATTTTTTGATAAATGAAGTATATAGTTAATATAGCATTCAATAAATTCACTTCGTCTGCATTTTATAGTATAGTTAATAACGTTATATTTATCAACTATTTATTAAATGATAATAGAAGAAAAGGTTAAATTGACAAGATAAAAAACTGAAAGAATCATTTTTTGCAAAAAATGGTTTTTTTAG
>MWCE01000115.1 GCA_002069895.1 Bacteroidetes bacterium ADurb.Bin234
GATATCATGTATCGATACAACCATTACCAAAACATTCAAAAGCAAACTTCCGCTATAAATAAAAGCAATTAAACTATTTTTTCTGGTCGGGATAGCAAGATTCGAACTTGCGACCTCCTGCTCCCAAAGCAGGCGCGATAACCGGACTACGCTATATCCCGTTTCCTTTTTGCGGAGAAGGGGGGATTCGAACCCCCGGTACCCTTTCGAGCACGACAGTTTAGCAAACTGCTGGTTTAAGCCACTCACCCACCTCTCCGGTAGCTTAAAAAAAGGAATGCAAAAGTAAAAAAATATTCAACATAAATCAACCAAAATATTTGTTTAATTCAAAATATTTTGAAAATCTTTAAGTAACATGTTAATTATGTATTTCTTAAACCTACTTTTCTATTACTAATTTAAATCCTATTCCATGTACGTTTAGAATTTTGACATTAGGGTCGCACTTCAAATGTTTTCTAAGCCTATTTATGTAAACATCAACACTTCGCGCATTATAAAAATCACTGCAATCCCAAACTTTTTTAATGATATAAGAACGGTCAACTACCAATCCCATTTTCATACATAATACATACAACAAAGCATTTTCTTTGGATGTTAATCGAGATTGTTTATTCTTTTTAAACAGCAACAACTGTTTTTCGTAATCAAAGATAGTTTTATTTAATTGAAATACAGCAACCTCCTCCTCCGGTATTGCAGTACGTCTTAAGATTGCTTGAATACGCATTAAAAGTTCCTCAATACTAAACGGTTTGATAATATAGTCATCAATATCTAACTGAAATCCTTTTAACACATCTTCTTCTAATGACTTAACCGACATAAAAATAATCGGCACTTTCTTATCCCTATCGCGTATTTCCGATGACAATGAATAACCGTCTTTCACAGGCATCATAATATCCAACAAACATAAATCGTAATCATCACTTACAAATTCCTCATATGCTTGTACGCCATTTTCACAAAGTTTTATCTCAAATCCTTTGGCTTGAAGATAAGAGCTAATCACTTTTCCTAGATTTGCATCGTCTTCGGCAATTAAAATCCTCTTTTTTGTTTCCATAAATTTTGTTTTAATGGTAAATAAACTTTAAACGTACTTCCTTGATCTAATACACTCTCCACTTTAATTTTTCCTCTATGTAATTTAATGATTGTTTTAATATAATTCAAACCCAATCCATAGCCTTTTACATTATGTACATAGCCGGTAGAAACCCTGTAGAATTGATCAAATAATTTCGGGAATTCTTTCTTTTCAATCCCGATTCCATTGTCTTGAAACGACAAAATCATTTTATTTCTTTTTATCATTATATTGATTATTATAAATGGTTTATTATTATTATATTTTATTGCATTCTCTAATATATTTTTAATTACAATTAAGATTTTTCCCTTATCAAGTTGAATAAAAGGCTTATCGGTTTTCATCAATATAATTTCTCCTGTTTTTTCAACAAGCAAAACCTTTACTATACATATTGCATCTTCTATAAGCATATTTATATCGACTTTTTCAATTTTCAATTCAGAAATTGAATTTTTACTTTCCAAAATAGCATCCACCATTTGTTCTAAACGTTTATTTTCGGTTGATATAATAGTTAAATAACTATCAAGGATATTGTTATTTGATAGGATATCCTTATCTCTTAATGCTTCTGAGGCCAATGCAATAGTCGAAATTGGAGTTTTAAACTCATGTGGAATATTATCCGTAAAATTTTGTTTGAATTTCAATAATTTAATATGCCGAACGGCTGTTATTAGAGTAAAAACATAAAACATATATATGATTATTATCAAAACAACATTCACCATAATCAAATAAACATTATCTTCTAACAAATACCCTTTTAGTCCAGGAAAATATATAACAAAATAAGCAGGATAGTGCTTGTTTTCATAAAGAAAGGAATAATTGTAAACATATCCGAACATCGATAATTTATCTAATGTATACTTATTAGAATATAAAACATAAGAGTCGAAATGAGGAGAATAAATACCAAAATCAAAACCTATGTTAATTTGATATGAACGTAAAACTGTTTTTACAATGGAATCAATGACATGCAGATTATGAGAAATACAATCTGATTTTAAATTAATGTTAACCTTTTCTTTATTGCTAATTGTATCGAAATGAGAGGGATAATAATCCGACATGAAATCATGCAAATAATGTTTAATATATGTATTACGAAGGTCATTATTGATAGCTTTAAATAAAAAACGCAATTGATTATTATTGTTTAATTCCGTAGTATCAATTTGAATATTTTTTTTATGGTAATTCAAACAATTTTTATTAACATATTGTAATGCATCATACATAGCATCATTCACGTTTCTAGAAAAAATTATTTTTTGTACTTTAAACATATTATCCACATAAAACGCTTGAAGAATGGTTAATACAATAAAAAACACATTAACCATCACTATCATTCCTATGTAAATATTTGTTCTCATAATTTTTATCTGCAATATCTATCCAATTTATCAACAGCTTCTTTATGATGTAATGCTGCAGCTTTTTTAAGGTCCAAGCAAGCTCCTTCTTTATCAAAAAGAGCATCTTTACAAGCACCTCTAAAAAAATAAGCATCACTCGATTGAGGATTTAGTTTAATCGACAAGGAAAAATCACTGACAGCTTCATTATACTTTTTCATATCCATATATAATTTTCCCCTATTAAAATATATATCCCAGGCTTTCGGATTCAAATCAATGGCTTTTTTATAATCATTCATAGCATAAGAAATACGCTTTTGTTTTATATAATTCTGTGCTCTATACACATATATTTGATAATTATTTTTATCTAAACTAATGGCTTTGGAAAAATCTTTTTGTGCAAGCAAGGAGTCTCCGGTAAAAGAATAACATAATCCTCGTTTGGAATACCATTCCGCTTTTGGTTGCTTATTCATATTAATTAATTGTGTATAATTCTTTATGGCTTGTTTGTATTGTTTTAACTCCAATTGAATATCGGCTTTACGCAAAATTAAATCGGGGGTATACATACCTGCTTCTGTTGATTTTTCAAAATCTGATAGGGCATCCACATAAGAAGCTCTTGATTGAGAAATCTTCCCTCTTTCAAAATAAGCAGCAGCAAAATCATTTCGAATTGAAATTGATTGATTCAAATCTTTTAAACACTCATCTTCTTTATTTATTTTAAAATAAACCATGGCACGTTTAAAATACGAATTCCAATCATCTCCTTTTAATTCAATGGCTTTTGAATAATCACTTATCGATTCTTGGTATTTTTGCAGTGTTTCATATATTACCGCGCGCAATAAAAAAGCATCATAATAATTTGGTTTCAAAGACAATACCTTATCAATATCTGTTATTGCTTTTTTAGGATCATTTTTTATTGTATGAAACAACAAACTCCGTTGAAATAAAGCGTCACTATAATCGGGATTCATTTGTATAGCCGCATTATAATCTTTTAGCGCTGAATCATATTGTTTAATTTGTTCATAACATTGTCCTCTGCTTAAATAAGCATCATAATAGTATTTGTTCCCTTTGATTAGTTCTGATAAAATATGTATGGCTTCTGTATATTTTTTCAAGTCTTTTTTTTGTAAGGCATCATCATACATTTTTGCATACTTTTGAGCAAACATGCCTGAAGACACACAAACCAAAAAAAAGAATATCAAATACTTTAATTTCATAAAAAATTATTTCATTTTTTCGTAATCAATAACGAATATTTCATAATAATATTTTCTATAATTCTATTATTATCATATTTTATTGCAGTTTCTTTAGGTATTTATTTATTGTATTTTTAAGTTTTTTTAAACATTATATAATATAAATCAAATAACATTCAAATTTATTTGGATAGTATTTACAATTAATCTTTTATAAACCTCACTTAAATATAATTTATTTATTAAATATTATTAAATTCTAAGAAATAAAATTTAACATTAACTAAAAATAATTTATTATATTTTCATAATATAAAAAATAACATATAAATAAGCCATTTCTAAATGTAATTTTGAATTATAATAAAGCAAAAAAATAAAAAAACATAAATTATCTTTGGATTAAATCATTTTATGAAGCATTAATCAAAATGAATAGACATTTATACTATATATCTTTAAATCAATATGCATTCCATATTTTCCACGCCATATCGGCTTGTACACAAAACATATCAAATCCGTTTTGTGTTATTGCACCTTTTCGTTTTCCTTCGCTTAAAAAGATGGTTTCATCGGGATTATAAACCATATCAATCAACAAATGTTTTACTCCTATTTCGTCATAAGGAAGCAAAGGGAAAGTATGAATCATGGGATACATTCCTAAAGGCGTACAATTAATAATTAATGTATTGCGATGTATTATTTCGGAATTAATATCATCATAAGTCAGTATACTATTTTTTTTTATTCTGGAAACAAAAGTAAAATTAATATGTAAACTCGACAATACATAAGCAACAGCTTTTGAAACACCTCCTGTACCCAAAATCAAAGCAAAAGAATGTTTTTGAAATGCATGTTGACATAATGTTTGTTTAAAGCCAACCACATCGGTATTAAATCCGTAAACTGTTGTTTTTTGATGTGCACGATCAATTTTCAACACATTAACAGCACCAACTTCACTTGCGGTATCATCAAGCACGTCTATATATTTTATAATTTCCTGTTTAAAAGGAGAAGTTACATTTAAACCATAAACATTGGGATT
>MWCE01000116.1 GCA_002069895.1 Bacteroidetes bacterium ADurb.Bin234
GGTGAATATGTTTCCACATGCTTTATTCGTATCTCCCTGATTGAAACGAATACTACCTAATTCAGAATCGAAATCGGCAACCATTATGTCGTAATCGTTGGTTACAAACAAATTGCAATGATATTGCAATCCTTTGTATCCATCTTCCCCGTCCGAGTTTTTTCCGTATGCCAATGCAGCAATATATAAATTTGAAAACGCATTGTTTTTTACGACATTATCATTTGCTCCGGAGTGATTAATGATTAAACCGTAATTACAATTATAATCTCCATGAAATAAATTGTTTCTAATATCGAATTGTGGACAATTTGTTAGGGAGACACCGGTTGTAGGACCGTAATATGATTCATAGGGAATTTGAAAGTTGTTTCCACCTATATTAATATTATCACCGCCTTCAACAAGTATAGCGGTATTATTATCATTGAAATCGGTATTATAAATATAGGTAGCGTTTCCGTCTAAGATGCGAATACCAACATCAAAACCTGCAACATTGCTTCGTTCTGAACCAATAGTAAAACCATATGTGTCATCTAAAGTAAAACCAGCCGAGTGCAATGATTGTATGGCATTTCCTTTATTGATGACATTTGAAAAAGAACAGCCTTCAAAATAAACTCCTTCAACCTCTATCAAATTCACATGTTGTTCAAATTCATTCAAATCAAATAAAGCATTGTTGTTTACCGTAAAATTGCATTGGGTAAAACCACTGACATTTCTCCAAGCATGGACATTATTAACCACATGATGCCGGTGATAAGGCCCAAATTCAACAGCTTTTAAATTATTGATAAAGGATGCGTCGCTTGCTTTTACAATGCCACCACCTTTATATATATAAACACCCATCAATCTATTATAAGTTACGCCAACATTAATAGCACAAACGGCATTTTCAATCGTAGCACCGTTTTTAAGTTCAACCACTCCTTGTAAACTTTCATATTGTGAGGAATCGGAAGGATCACCTTCTACAAATATACCTTGCCATAATTCGCCGTTACAGGCATTCGTTAAGGTGCCGCCGTCGATGATGAGTTTACCGCCGGGGTGAATGTCAATTAAGGCATCGGATGCAAATCTAACTTCATTTGAAATGGTTAATGTTGCCGAAGAATGAATAATTACATTTTGTTTTATTAATTGGAACTTATTCCATGCCTGATTTGAAGTTATATGCATTGAATAATTTGAATAATCACACGTTTCATTAAAGAAAATCCCTGAATTTAAATTATCTCTTCTATAACTTTTCCAGCCATATACATTATTCACAGTATTTCCATATGTATCCCACACATAAAATTCCATTCCCGTAGTAACAATAAGTTCATTCATTCCGTCATTATCAATATCGTCTACACAAGGCGAATTTTCAACAGCAGAATTTACTGTAATAGGAAATCCTTTTACTAACGTTCCATCCATTTTATAAGCATAAATTCTTGTAGCTGTATTCGGGACTAAAAATTTATTGGTAACAATAATTTCCAAATTACTATCATCTTCATCTATATCAGCTATAATCGGGACTTTTTCCGTACGGGATGTATAATCGGATATTATAATATCTTTTAGAGGAGTACTATCTCCATTATGGCTCCATATATATAAATGACCGTTATCGCCACAAATAACTTCCAAATCCCCGTCTTTATCCAAATCTCCGACAGAAAAATTAGGACACGATTGACCATTATATATATATTTTTCTTCATCACCTACAGATGAGGATAATGTAAAATTCGGATGATTTGCATCATTCCAATTCCAACCAGGGATCGGACTTCCATCTGGTTTCATGGCATAAATATGGGCGAAAGTATCTTTTGTTGAGATAAAGAGTATTTCATAAATCCCGTCATTATCAATATCTGCAATAACCGGAGGCGCATCACTTCTAAAGTATTCGTCTTGAGGAAAATATACAGGGTTCGTAGCTAAATAATTTGTTCCATCTTCTTTGTAAATATAAATTCCTGCTTTTCGAGATCCGGATTTTGTACATCCGATTACAATTTCTTTTGTCCCATCATTATTAAAATCAAAAGCAACAGGCATGCTAAATCCGCAAAGACCGATATCGTGTTGTGAGGTATTTGTCCATCCTGAATATCTATTCCCGTTTTGATTAAATATATTGATGCCAACGCTATTATTATCCTGTTGATTATTAACGAGTATTTCAAAAGCATTATTGTTATCAATATCAGAAAAAACAGGACCTTTGTAATTTTCCCATCCACTAATAGATTGATTGTTAAATTGTTTATCCGGTAAATTATCGTTATTATTATCAATCGTTGTTTTATATACCAATAATTGCTGACTGTTTGAAGAAGCATTTATCGGGTGTGTGGTAATGCCCAATTCAGCAATTCCGTCATTATTTATATCGGCAATAGCTGGGGTTGAAGAAGTATAGCATTGTAAATCAATAAAACCACTGATAGTTTCCGGCTGGTTATCTAACATATACCAGCGTGTACCGTTGTGTTTAAACGCCCAAACGCCACCTTCGGGATTTTGAAAACTGCCGGTTGTAAAAAATATTTCTTTTTTATTATCCCCATTCACATCATACGTATTTGGAGACCCTTTTGCACCATTTCCTATAATATTTACCGGAGGATACGGTCGAATAGGCCAGCCGGCATGCATACTTAATGTTGTGGAAGCTAAATAACCTGTATCAGGCATAAAATCACTTTCATTGCCATTGGTATCAATGACAGTTAGTTTATAATAGTAATAGGTTAACGGTGTCAAATCTTCATCTAAAAAAGTACTGTATGGAATTATATTATCGTTGATTTTTGTATATAATCCTAATGAGTTATCACTCCTGTATAAATTATACCCTTTTATTTTAGAACTTGTTGTAATAGACCAAGATAAACAAATTGATGTTTCATAAGCATAATGAATAATATTGGCATTATTTATCAATGGTTTGGTTAATTTAAAATTATTGAAAGTCCATGTTTTCCCGTATTTATCGGTTACGGATAAATTAAATGTTTCGTTAGTATAGTCTTGATTATCTAGGGTAAATTCAAAAAAAGTATTGTTTTCCGCATAATTCGGCGGTGCATTAACTTCATTGATATTATTATATGTACTTGTGCCGGTTGTAATGGTAATATTTTCCGGATTATTAGTCGTTAAAGTAGCATGTAATAAATCCGATACTCCGATTGACTCGGCAAGCCCTATATTATATAATTTTATTTTCAATTGATTCGAAGAACCGGACGTTAATGTACCCGTAAGCATGTTTTCCCCTTTAATCAAACGAGATTCATTGATTTGAACATTTATTATTTCCGTAGAAGAATAGACGCCGTTAACAAAAATATCTAATATAAATATAACATTTTGAAATAAAGGACGAGGAATAATGTTCTCAAAAGCATTGTTATCAACTGTAAAGACAAAATGATTCATAAAACTTCCTCCCGTAGAAATTGTGCCGAAATTTTCGATGGAAGGAGTAATGTTTATCATATCTATTGCTTGATAGGTTGAGGGTTGCCACGATAGTTCCGCCGTAACATTCACAGCTGTAAGATTTCCTGAGTTTGTAAGTTGAATATAAAATTCAAAGGATTCACACGCTTCTGGTGTACAACTGTTTCCGTTTGAAGCATTATTGATAAAACTTAATGTCAAATGAGGATGTGCACCATTAATAGAAGTAACCTGAATGGTATCTATATGGGGAATGTAATTATGTGCCGTAACCGTAACAATAATATCTCCGGGAGTATCAGCTACAATGTCCGGTAATACGAAATTAACACTTGCCGTGGTTGCGTCTATTTCTTTTACACCATAAATCTCGGAGCCTTTCCACGCACATACGGTTACTATAATATGGGAGGTCGCATTAAACAATAATCCCGAAATCGTACCGGTAATTTCTTTGTTAACATCCGAATAATCTAAATTAGATACTGTTAATTCCGTTGGTGTAGCTGTCCATACCATCAATGATGGATCGCCAAGTAAATTTCTATTTAGAATAGCCAAATCATATCCATTTTTTGTAGAATTATAATTAAGAATTCCAATATAGTAATATTCATTATTATACCCATCTTGTTTCGTTAAATCATAAAGATTATTACAAAAATATTTTGTAAAATATTGATTTTCGATCCACCATCCATCAGCAGAATTACCAATAAAAGCAACACCTCCTCCATTAGGATTATTTATATAGACTTCAGAAATGGCATCTTTCGAAAATTGGTTAGTTTGGCAACCGTCTGAATACAATATTTGAGAATACTCTATGCCATTTGCTAAAATATCCATATCCGACCTGAATACATTTTCTTTTAAAACCCTTGTTGAAGTTCCCATGGCATCAAAACCGGAATGATCAATATGGTAAATCAAATGTATTCTACCGTAATCATGATTAAAATTATGCCATCCCTAAGTCATAGCTTCTACGACATTCGCTTGATTTAATTGATAATATCTGTCAATATATTCTGAATCCCTATAATTATAATTGGAATTATTATAATGGTCATATAATTTTAAAATAAAATATTGTTCCGGATCAAGACAAGCATTTGTGGAAGAATCAATGGTATTTAAACGCAATATAGCTTCTGGTGAATCACCCGATATCTTCGCTCCATCTCCAGCCCAAAAAGATAAATTTTGCACATAATTTTTGTTAGGTGTATTATTCAGTTTTTCATAACTAATAGTTTTGTCTATAAACACATTAACTTCGATATTAGTATGAATAGGAGCACGCCCTACATAAAAAACAAAATTTCGGTTATAATAATCATCAGATTCTCCAAAAACATCATTACCATTTGCATTCCAATTTCCCTGTACCGTTGCATAATAAAAATCCGTTTCAAAAATCCCCGCTCTAAAGGGGGAAAACCTTGTAGGAACATTATCCACATCTCCTCCTATAAGGATAAAAGAGCTACCATAATTCACATAGACATCTTTTAAATAATTTCTTATTTTTTCGGCATTATCATAGCCTTGATAATTCGAGTAAATATCTTCTACAGCAACCACTATGGTATAGATTCCTTTTTGCGTCTTCCAATCAGCCAAGCGTTGAAAACTTGCCTTTAAGCTGTCGCATGTAATGATAATGTAATCGGGAATATGAATTAAGGTTGAAGGGTTCATGCTTTTTAAATTCGAAACGGGAGCTCCATTATCCATAACTTCCAACGATCCTCCCGAAACCGTATAAATATCGTTGCTATTCAATACTAAGCTTTTTATATAATCTTTAGCAATGTCATGGGCGAACTTGCTTTGCATAATAGGCAATAATATATCATCCGGATTATCAACATAATGCAGTGTAAAATAAATTTCCGAATAAAGATTCAGAATGCTATCGGACGGAATATATTCCAAGGGATAAAATGTAAGTGTAATGACATGATACCCCATGGGATACCCATCGTTGATGATTTCATACCGAATCGCCGGATAAGGAGTGCTATGATTATAAATAGCTGTATCCGGATCGTCAAACGATACAGAACTCAGGGATATGCTGGTTGGTACAGGCGTTTGAACCGGATAAATAGCATATGTTCCGGCTAATTGTTGAATGCTTACGGAATCAATAGTAATACTTTCTACTTTCTTATCAATTGGAATTAAAAAACTCACTTTTTTTACC
>MWCE01000117.1 GCA_002069895.1 Bacteroidetes bacterium ADurb.Bin234
TTCAAACAAATTGAAGGCATTGCCGAACAATATCATTTTACCTTAGATACACCTATTGAACAAATACCCGAAGAAGCATTAAATGTTATTTTCTACGGAAGCGATCAACCGGTGATGTATAAAAATGATATTTCCGATACATATATGTATAACAAAAACTATGAAGGGATTATAAACTTTATTGTCGCACAAAACACCGATGATGCTCCGGCTAATATACGCAAATGGGCACAACAATTCATGCATACGGAAACCTGCGATGAATGTAAAGGGACACGACTTAAAAAAGAAGTATTGTATTTTCTGATAGGCAACAAAAACATAGCCGAACTCGCTGCTATGGATTTACTTTTCCTGAACGAATGGTTTGAACATATCAATGATTATTTAAACGAGAAACAACAAATCATTGCCTATGAAATCATCAGGGAGATAAAAACACGCTTGCAATTTTTATTGAATTTAGGAATAGATTATTTAAGTTTGAATCGTTCGTCTCAAAGTTTATCGGGAGGTGAAGCTCAACGTATTCGTTTAGCAACACAAATCGGTTCACAACTAGTTAATGTGTTATATATTTTAGATGAACCCAGTATTGGTTTGCACCAAAGAGATAATCAACGCTTGATAGCCTCTTTAAAACAATTGCGCGATGCAGGGAATTCAATAATCGTAGTGGAACATGACTTCGATACCATGAAAGCCGCCGATTATATTGTCGATATGGGACCTGCAGCAGGAATGAAAGGCGGACATGTTGTTGCAAAAGGCAGTTATGATGATATTACAAATTCCACAACCCTGACAGCCGACTTTTTAAATGGGAAAAGAAAAATTGAAGTTCCGAAGCATCGTAGAAAAGGAAATGGCTTGTCAATCCAATTGAAAGGAGCTTGCGGAAATAACTTAAAAAATGTTACGGTTGATTTTCCTCTTGGTAAATTAATCTGCATCACAGGCGTATCGGGAAGCGGTAAGTCATCGTTAATAAATTACACTTTATATCCGATATTAAACCAACACATCTATCGTGCCGAGAAAAAACCATTAGCTTATAAAGAAATAATAGGCATAGAGCATGTTGATAAAGTAATTGAAATCGACCAACAACCCATCGGCCGTACACCTCGTTCTAATCCTGTTACATACATAGGTATTTTCGATGAAATAAGGAAACTTTATGCATCCCTTCCCGAATCGAAAATACGTGATTACAAAGTCGGACGTTTTTCTTTTAATGTTTCGGGAGGACGATGTGAAAGCTGTAAAGGATGCGGCTTACGTACCATTGAAATGAGTTTTTTGCCTGATGTATATGTACATTGCGATACATGCAATGGCAAACGCTACAATAGAGAAACCTTAGAAATTAGATATAAAGGAAAGTCTATCAGTGATGTCTTAGAAATGGATGTGAGCGAATCCATATCTTTTTTCGAAGGAATACCTTCCATTCGTTATAAATTGGAAGTGCTCGAAAAAGTAGGATTAGGATACATACGTTTAGGACAAGCCTCTACCACACTATCGGGCGGGGAAGCGCAACGCATTAAACTGGCTGCCGAACTATGCAAAAAAGATACCGGCAATACCTTTTATATTTTAGATGAACCCACTACCGGTTTACATTTTGAAGATATTCGTATGCTGTTGGCTGTTTTAAATCAATTGGTTGAAAAAGGGAATACGGTTCTAGTGATTGAACACAATATGGATGTAATTAAAGTAGCCGATTGGATTATTGATTTAGGTCCGGAAGGGGGTCAAAAAGGCGGGGAAATCATTGCCGAAGGCACCCCTGAACAAATCGTAAAAAAAGGAAAAGGATACACCGCTTCCTTTTTAAAAGCATACTTAAAATAAAAAAGGTTTCATGTGTCCACAAAACCTTTTCAATTTTCAAGTCATTAACCCTTAATTAACACGCGTATACACTTTTTTATCGTCAGGATAACCCTCCCCTTCAACAATCAAGGTTAAGGTTTTACCTTCAACCATTTCATATTTATAAGTAACTTCCGGCTGTTGTTGGGTGCCATCTTTTACTCTTTCATAGAAAGTTATTTTATTATGCTTTCTTTCAAATTTTCCTTTGATTTGCCATTTATCCAAGGCGCCCGGTTTACGTTCATAAAAGTCTTGAACATACGTATAATCAACCCCTGAATTAAACAATAAAGTTTCCTTGCTTGAATCAAGATTGGATAATCCTTTAGTAGCTTTAACATCAATTTCCCATTTCCCCACTACAGGCATTTTATCGTATTTATTACAACTGAACATTAAGGTTCCCACAAACACACAAGCTAAAATTGCATAAACAAATTGACTTTTCTTCAACTGATTATTAACTGTTTGATTCATATCTTTTCGAATTAAATTTTTATACTTTTTTTTTGCAAATGTAAACATTTTTTTGCATTTATCAACAAACAAAGGAAAAAATGAAATTAAATCTTTTTGCTGTGTTCTAATATAGATATTGTAAATTGCATATATTTTTAAATTGTTACCAAGCAACAGTTGATGCAATAATCATTTTTGCTGTTTGTTTAGCAGGATTAATTGCTTTTTCAATTACGTCAATGGCAGCATACCAATTTAAGTAATTTTGCAAATATTTTGTAGAAACACCCTTAAAAGCATTTATCCACAATTTCAAATCACTTGTTATTGAATTAATATGTTGCACATGATATGTTCCTCGCTTATATTCTTTTGCTGAAACTTTAATTGTAGGATGCTCTATGTTATTTTTCTTCGCAAAAGAGGTATAACTATGATGTGTATTTGTACATAAAACTGATTTAAGTTCTATTTTATCTTTCAAAACATTTTCAATACCTTTAGTCCTGATTCTACCACGTTTTACTGCTTTTTAGATGTTTATTACCCTTTCTATCCGCACTGATAATTACAGCTATCTTCTCATCACTGAAGCCTCGTTTTTTGCTTTCGAAAATCCCTTTCC
>MWCE01000118.1 GCA_002069895.1 Bacteroidetes bacterium ADurb.Bin234
AAACTGCCATCCGGGAACTTGGCCAATTGGCAATATAAATCAAGCAATCATATAAAAAATCATCTCCTTTTCGTGTATTTCGGCTCCATACAGGGAAACGAAGGTCGTAACAAATCAGCGGTAAAAACTTCCATCCCTTATAACTTATCAAAAGTTGTTGACTTCCTTGTGTAAACAACTGTTCTTCCGAAGCCATACGAAACAAATGTTTTTTATCATAGCTTTGCAAACTTCCATCGGGCATCACCCACAATAAACGATTATAATAAGCATTGTTTTCGATGATAGCCAAACTTGCCACAACTGCAGTATCGTATTCCTTTGCCATGCGTTGCAAGAAGGAAACACTTTCTCCTTCCATTGTTTCAGCCAATTGAACCGTATCGACGGCAAAGCCTGTATTAAACATTTCGGGAAAAATCAATACATCGGGTTTTAAAAGCATGTTTGCCAAACAAGCTTCGTAATGCCGCAGGTTAGATGCCACGGCTTTCCAGCTTATATCAGCTTGAAACAAACATATATTCAAAGTATTGGTATCCATTATTTATGATTAAATATTTCTGTAACCCTGTTAAAAATTCCCGTAACATAAGCAATGGTCATGCCATAGTTTGAAATAGGTATCTTTTTGTCGAGCAAATGTTTCATACGAACAAAGACCTGTTTTTGGGTAACCATACAAGCTCCGCACTGTATTCCCATAGCAAATTGATGCAAATCGGGTAAAGGCGATAATGCCGAAACCCATTCAAAGTGCAATTCTTTGCCGGTAAACTTACGTAACATTTGGGGTATCTTATGCCGACCAATATCTTCGCAAGAAGTAACATGGGTACAAGATTCGAGCATAAGGATTTTATCCCCGTCTTTTAATTTGGAAATATGGGGAGTCCCTTTCAAATAATCTTCGAAATTACCTTTGGCACGTGCCAAAATAATACTAAAACTACTTAATGGAAGGCCGGCAGGAACTATCTTCGAAACAAAATCAAATGCCTGACTATCGGTAATCACCAAATCGGGTGTTTGTTTTTTTATATATGCCTCCAATTCTTGCGGTTGCAAACCTATGGCGACGGCATGATTATCGAGAATATCACGTATGAGTTGTACTTGCGGTAAAATCAAACGACCTTCGGGAGCTTCTGAATCCTGAGGCATCACCAAAACAACCAAAGCACCCGGCTCAACGATGTCTCCCACAAAAGAATTCGATACATAGGCCGAAGAGGGTGTTATTTTCACCAAGGCATTTACCAATTCATCCATTCCTGATTTTTGGAAAGTACTGCATTCAAGCACAGGCACCTTAAATCCCAACAATCTCTTTTTCAACTCATCCGACAACACTTCTTTATCCGATTTATTATGAACAATCACAAAAGGAATGGCATAAAACACCAAATCTTTAATCCATTTTTCTTCCGGTTCACCAAAAGTGTTCTCGGAAATAACAAGTACTGCCACATCAATGGTTTTCACCACTTCATTGGTTTTCCTAATCCTTTTCTCTCCCATTTCACCGGTATCGTCAATGCCGGCCGTATCCACAAATACAACGGGACCAATACCAAAAACTTCAATCGATTTTTTAACAGGATCGGTTGTGGTTCCGGGAATATCGGACACTATGGCCACCTCTTGACCGGCTATGGCATTGATTAATGAACTTTTCCCTTGATTTCTTCTTCCTAAAATACCTATAAACACACGCTTGGTCTTCATAATGTTTTTAATTTTTGCAAAAATACTAAAAAACACAAATCTGATACATATCTAATCAGCAATACATGCAGTATCGGATAAAAGTATAGAATATATGTTATATACAATAAAAAAAGCCCGTCAACTAAACAAGTTTCGGGCTTTATACAAACTAAATTATTAACCTTTTATGCTAAGTTTTTTATTTTTTCGCTAAAAATTCTTTGACTTCTGCGTTTGGAACAATGGATTCTTTAAAGGTATAAGCACCCGTTTTTGATGAACGTTCCATTCTGATAACTTTTGCAAATTCTTGTCCTGTAGTTTGCTTTAATGTTGCAACAACTTTCTTTGCCATGATTTAAATTATTTAATTTCTTTGTGAACGGTTACTTTCTTTAAAAAAGGATTATATTTTTTTAACTCCAAACGATCGGGAGTATTTTTTCGATTTTTAGTGGTAATATATCTTGACATACCGGGAACTCCCGATGTTTTTTGTTCTGTACATTCCAAAATAATCTGTTGTCTTGCTTCTTTATTTTTCTTAGCCATAATGTCCTAGTTTATTAGATTGATTAAGCTCTTTTTTTGGACTGCAAAAGTACAATTTTTTATTTAATGAAATTCTTTTTTTGAAAAAAAAATCATATAATTTACCGACAAAGGCAAAGAAAGCTCTAATATTCTGAATTTCTTTAATATAACTATCAAAATAAAAATAAAATAAAAATTACATATAAATGATTTGATTTAAACTAAAAAGTAGTAATTTTGCAACTCGAAAAACACGGATGATTGTGGAAGAGATAAAATACTTTAAACAGTTTGATATTAAATTCAGTACCCTTAGAATAGGCTTACATGAATTTAAGATAGAAATAAATAAAACGTTCTTTCTGAAACATGATAATGACGAAATCAAAGATGCCGA
>MWCE01000119.1 GCA_002069895.1 Bacteroidetes bacterium ADurb.Bin234
TTCTTTTAACATTATCGGTAGTATTTCTTTTGCTATCCGATTTTTACTTCCCATATATTTCATACTCTAAAACTTTTTAAATTTTTTATTCGTTTTCAAATCAAAATTCTGCTAAATGAACCGCACCAGCAGGTAACAGCGGTTTTGTGCTATTTGCCCCATAAAGTTTTTCGTTAAATTAAAGCATTGTGCAAGGGGCAAACAGACACAAAGCCGCAAACCGTTATGCAACAGCTTAAAGAAGATCGAACCGTTGCGTTTTATCTGAGTTTATTACCGTAGTACATTGAATCAATCCACATAATTTCCCGATTGCCCTTTCAATGGGTAATTCTTCATCATTGCTTATTCCCTTATAAAATGAAGCAAAGAATACTTCTTTTAATTGCCCATGAGGGTCAACCCAACTATCTTTTATTTTAAGTTGTATTTCGAGTAATTTATTAAAGATTCCTCTCAGATAATCGTGGTAGTTATTATCTTCATCTGGATTCCAACCATATATTTCAGCAAATAGTGGTTTTAGTGTTTCTATCCATCTCCCTTTAAATGGGTATTTTTCTTGCAATTGTCCTTTAATTAAAAGAATCCATTGCTTTTCGTCCTGGTCTAATTTTATCATTATTTTATTTTTAAATATTAATTATAAAAGCCGTTGCATAACACAACCTATAACCAATAAAGGTTTCAGTGGTTAATCCAGCGTTGTAGCTCGCATCAAGTTCAGTATCGGTTGATAGTGTATCGCTTCGTAATCCTTTACTGGTCTTATGCAACACGTTATGTGCAAGGCTAATACTGCTTACCGTGCAACCTTTCATGCAACTTATTATATTTCACTTTCTCGTTAATGTGTTTTTCCAAATCAATTCCAAGTCCAGCCGATAAATCCAACAAGCGAATTACAGCATCTGCAATTTCGTCTTCAAACGTATCTTTAACCAAATTTTCAAAACAATATTTTTCTTTTTTTTCAATAGGAGATTTATCAGCCCATTCTTTATTAGATATTTCATAATATTGTTTTAAGTCTGCAAATTTACCTTTTCGGTATGCCTCCATCGCCTCTCCCAATTCACTTGTTACAAGCATTAGTAATTCGCCAACATTTCTATCATTATCCCAAAATCCCTTCTCTTTATTGTTTTGGAAAATCACATTGGCTGATTGATTAAGCCCAGCACATAACAGCAAGTTAGAGTTATTGCCGAGTTCGTGGTTTGTTGAAGTTTCGTTTTTCATATTAAAATTTATTTAAGTTTGACAATTTTGTGTTTCAAAGTCGGCAACAAACGCCAACTTGCGTACCGTTAGCATTCAGCCTATACATCTCCATACATATCTTCAAATTCTTTTAATACTTTTTCATAATCATTCAAAGTACGCTTAGTTCTTTCTATATTTGATTCAATAATAGATTTAATATATCTTTTTGCTTCAAACTCTGTTTCAAATGACATATGATAATTTGTATTTAACGCACATCTATTTGAATTTGAAGTCCAATAAAAAGAATCTGTTTTTTTAATTATATTTATTTCTCTAACTTTTAGAGTATATAAATTTCTTGACACTTGGTAAATTTTCATTTTAATTTATTATTTTTTAAGTTATTACTAAAGCCGAGATTCTTACTTGCCCCAACCATTAACCACTCCACAAACCTACACTATTTTTTTAACAATTCCAAGAAAAATATCAATTATTTTATGTATAAACATTAAGTTTTTATAAAATGATTTAAAACGAGTTATGATATTTTATAGTATAAATACGTATATTCTTTAAAATAGTGTGTTATGAGTATAATTACTTACGTCTACTAACCCCTTTAAGTTCTATAAAGTTGAACATTTCGAGTAGTCTTTCTCCGAGATATTCTCCATACCCAGATGTGAGGGTTTTAAGGCTGTAGTTTGTAGTTCCAAGCGTAAAAGCGTTGTTATTGTAACGCATAGTTATAAGGTCTTTCATTGGTTCGTGTAGAGTTCCATATACCATAACGCTTTTATTTTCTTTTCCGACTTCATCAATTATAAGTGGTCGTTTTTCGTAGTAGCTGATATGTTTTTGGGGGTTATCTTCATCGTATTCTTGTTTAATTATTTCGGTGAGTTCTATAGCTGATATGAATGTAAAAACCCGATTATTGAGCCTTCCGTATAATTCGGATAATAGTCTTATTAAAGTAGTTTTACCGCCACCAAACCCACCTACGAGCATGATTCCTTTATGTAGATTTCCTTTAAACTCATTACTGCCCGTGATATAGTAGTAGAATTGATTAAGAACATCTTTGTTATTGTCATCTATTATAAACTGTGCCGTTGGGTTGTTTTTTTTGACTATATTATTTCCGATAATGTTTACGATTGTCTTATATTCTGCCCATGATATTTGATTAAAAAACCGTGTTTGTGGTTTGTTTTGGGAGTTTTTTCCGATTATATTTCCTATTAGCTCCATAGTATATTAATTAAAGTCTGATTCTCTACTAAATGCACTTTTTTGTTTTGTGTTGAATGTATTTTGAGTTCCACGATTATACCAAGTTATTAATCGTTTTGATATTTCAAATGTTTTTTGCATTTCAAATTTCATTTTATCTCCAGCAGCATTTTTTTCGCACCAATAATTAATAAAATTATCAAGCATTGATTTATCGTATTTAGTGAATTGATTTGTTTGGTTTATAAAATCCTGTTCACGTTCAGAAATTGGAGGTTTTTTGTTTTGTGGGTATTTTTGCTTATCTTTTTTCAACACATGTTGACATGTGTTAACATGTGTTGAAATTTCGTGAGTGTTTTTACGCATTTCGGCACTTTTCCTTCCAGCATAAGACCGTTTTGCTTTAATTTCATTATATCTATTAATATGACTATCCAAACCGCCCCGAATTGTTTCAAAAACCATTTTAACGGAACTATCTAAAATAACCGTATCTTTATTATTTGCGTGCATCAAAATAGCCTTTAAAAGCTCCCCAGCCTGTTCATTAGACATAATTTCAACAACGGCATGTAAATCCTTGTTTATTTTTATATTTTCCATATTTTACCGCATAAAAAAAGCTATGGTTTCAGGTGTGCCTACCCTACTCCCAATAGCTTCAAATTTCTTTTTATGATTAACAAAGGCACTTATTAATCAATTGCAAATATACTATTTATTTTTTATCCCCCAAACAATCCCTCATTATAGTCGTCATACGACCGATTCGTGGGCAATTTACTAATTTTCTGCCTCCATTCCGATTCCGTATGAACGGCAATTATATACAATTTAGTATCAAATTTACGTTTACCCTGCCAAACGCTCTCCCACGATTTAATATAAAACTCAAAACACCCCTTTTTTCTTTCATTTAAGAGACTTTTAATTTTTTGTAGTAATTTGTATTGGTTTGATAGCAAAACTATCTCACAATCGACCTTTTTAGTGCCAAATGTTCTTTTACGAACTATTTTTACACCAAATACCGTTCTATCTACCATAAATAGCTCAAATTTAGCTGCCGATATGTAAAAATGGTTCTTTGTGTTCATATTAATCTATCATTATTCCATAAAACTTTTCTTCAAATTTATCTTTTTTCTCGCTCCACTTATTTACCCGTATACCGTTATGTTCAAAAGATATACGCTTGCAATAATCTTCATGACTATCAAAACCATGTTCGAGCATAATACCCCTGCAAATATCCACAGCCTCTTTATTCTTTACATACACACAATCAGTCCAATAAAATATATAATCATCTTTTACTGCCTTCCTACAAGCATTCATACATTTATATATCAAATTCGCAGCATTAAAAAATACATGCTCAAACTTCGGCTTTATATCATTACCAAAATACTCCTTCTCCCCATCAAAATTAATAACAGATACAGTCTTTGCAAATGTTCCTAAACATGCCAAACGAACCCTCTTATCTACCGTCAAACCCTTTTCATATAAAGATTTACTCAAATACCCTTGATTATATGCCGAACGCCAATAAGCACCCGTTATATCTATGCAATACGAATCATCAAAAAACTCCCCAATACCCATATTCTCATTGTACGATATAAATTTAATCATATCCTTATGCTTATAGTTTTTCTCTATAGACTTATGCAAACCATTATCCATTATATGCTTCTTTACTTGACCTATAAAATATATCTCATTTGCTGGCAATCTATCAGAGTTTAAATCTTTTTTTTCTGTGTCTAAACTTTTTCGCAAACTATACAAATAGTACGAAGTACCATCAGACAAATTCAAAGTTTTACTATTCCCTTGCATCAATAACTCATAAGGCTGCTTATTATGTGCTGCCATATTCAATCGAGCCTTAAACTCATTCTTATTTACAAAACACTTCCTCATACCATATCATTTTTAATAAACTACCACTACCGTCAATTTGCTTTTGTTATAATCCTCATAAACATTTACCATAGGCGTTGTACCTCCAACTTCATAGGCTGCATCTAATACATCGTCCCATGCCAACAATATCGTACTTACCAAATGAAGCCTAAAATTATAAGTCTTACCCAAATTAACAAAATTATAATACATAAACTTACCCAACTTCAAATAATCCCGAAGCCTATTCTCAAACTTCCAAACCGTATCTATAAATGTCAAAGTATTCGTTTCAGAATCAAACTTATTTTCTACCTTCTTTACTCTATCATAAACACCTCCAATACTTTTAAAAAATACTTTCGCATCTTTATTTACTTCAACCAACGATTTATATAAAACACTACGTTGAGTTCTATACCCATGAGGCTTATTATTATTTAATTCCTTTATCTTTAAACGTATTCGATATGAACGCATGTATAAGGAACGATACTTAGAATACGATTCATTTGAAAGTTTCGATAAAACAATATTCTTAGGCTTAAAACTACCAACACTAACCTTAATCTTATTTAAAGACTTTTTCTGTTTTTTGGTTTTTAACTTTTTGGTTTTGCGAGTCAAATTAGTTAGTGTACTATTAGTATTATTAATATTAGTAGTAGAAGGTAAGGACTTACGTCCTTGCTCTTTATTTTGTCCTTTCGGACGTTCCAAAGGTTCGTGTTTCGACTGTTTATTTTTAAGTCTCCATTGCTGCATATATA
>MWCE01000120.1 GCA_002069895.1 Bacteroidetes bacterium ADurb.Bin234
CGTATGGGATACTCTATATGAATTTTGGCATACATGTGAATATCACGAATTAAAAAATAAAGTAGAAAATAATGTGTGAAGCTAATGGAACTAAAATAATGATGTTTTTAAATATTTAATGTTTCTATTGAAAAAAAGTGTAATTTTGTAAAAAAATAACATGGAATTAAAGAATAAAATTTTTACAGGTAATTTTGCAAACGTTAAAAAATATGCAAACAAAAATTTACATCCAGTTAGTATTGCATTAACCGCTCGATATTTCAACGGAGATTTGTACAGACCTTTAAACCCTAAATGGGAATTTAAAGACGATGCGGAAACGGAGTATAAGCCTAAATATTTAGCCTTATTATCAAATTTGGATGCAAAAAAGGTGTATGAAGACTTAATGAGGCTATCAAAAGGCAAGGATGTTATCCTTTTATGCCACGAAAAGCAAGGCGATTTTTGCCACCGAAGATTAGCTGCAGAATGGCTTGAAAAATCATTAAATATCCAAGTAAAAGAACTTGGAAAAATGGAAGACAAACAATTAACCGTATTTGCGAATTAGGTGTTACGGTAGCATGCCTACTTTCCAAGTAGGAGGAGCGGTTCGATTCCGCTATTCGCTCAAAAATTTTAAAAACTATGAATGATTGGGGCGAGATAAAAACGGATTGGATTGACAGCGAAGAAAACAATAAAAACAAGAAGGTCAAAGAAAAGACAATAAGAGACCATCACTATAAAGAAGTGTCTTATTTTCATTCAACGAAACATGTTTATCGTAGAGCTTTTTCAGAACTATCATTATTAGACTTATGCGAAAATATACCTTTTGAAAATGGGAATAGTATTCACTTTTTAACAGCTGGAAATATTGACAGCTTATCGTTTTTAAAACTAATATTGAGAAAACAACACTTAGACTATTGTTTATTTTCGACTTGGTGTATGGCTCCAGAAGATATATTGCAATTTAATACATGGTTAAAAGAAGGGAAAATTAACAAACTCGATGCCTATGTAGGCGAAATATTTCCAACTACATATAAAAAAGAATTTGAATTTTTAAAAGAAGTGTTTGAAAACAATAAATGTGGAAGGATAGCAGTATTTAAAAACCACTCTAAAATATACGCAGGGTATGGAAGTGGGTTTTATTTTGGTATTGAAAGCTCCGCAAATATAAACACAAACCCGAGGACAGAAAATGCCTGCATAACAATAGATAAGGGAATATTTGAATTTTATAAGGAATATTTTGATGGAATAAAATCTTTTGAACAATAAAAATAAACTAAAATGGCATATAATAAAAAAAAGATATATGAGCAAGCCATAGAAGCAATAGAAAAAAACAATCTATTTTTTATTGAGGATATAGTTGCTTGGTTGCCGATATCAAAAGCAACTTTATATGAATTTTTCCCCTTAGAATCCGACGAATTAAACAACCTTAAGAATTTATTAAATATAAATAAAACGAAAACCAAGTCAGCGATTAGAGCAAAGTTATTTAAAAGCGACAAGGCGGGAGAACTTTTAGCTTTATATAGATTGATTTGCGACGACGACGAAAGGCAAAAGTTGAATCAGCAATACATCGAGATGCGTCAAAAGCATGATAGGGAACTGACACCGGAAGAAGCAAAAGAATTTGCTATAGCAACCTTAAAAGAATTAACAAAATGCGATGAAACAGAGTGATGTTTTATTTTCTCTTTTAGGATACAATTCGTTGGCTTTTACAACCTACTTTTTTAAGAAAGTACATAAAACCGATTTTATTGTAAATTGGCATCATGCAAAGATAGCGGATAAACTTAATGAAATACTCGCGTATACGCATCCGACAAACAGGGTTATTATAAACATACCTCCTCGAATGAGTAAAACAGAAATGATGATTAACTTCACAGCAGCGGGTTTTGGTATTAATCCGGCAAGCGAATTTATGTTTCTATCCGCTTCCGATGACTTGATAAAAAGTAATGTTTCTTTTGTCCGTAAAATAATGCAAACGGATGATTATAAAGAAATATTTAATACCACGTTGCTAAATGATGCGAAGGGAAGTATAATTACAAGCGGAGGAGGTAAATTATATGCTGCGCCTTTTTTCGGACAGATAACAGGGTTCGGATGTGGAAAAATGAACGCAAATGTCTTTAGTGGGGCTTTAGTTATCGACGACCCAATTAAAACACAGGATGCTTTAAGCGAGACAATACGGGAGAAAGTTAATTTCACGTGGGGTAATACTATTGTATCCCGCACAAATGATACCAGAACGCCTGTTATCATAATAGCACAGCGAACGCATGAAAATGATTTGTGCGGTTATTTAATAGAAAATGAAGGGACTATCAATAACGGAGGTCGTTGGGATGTGTTGAGTATCCCTGCTATCATAGACGAATATACAGAAAAAGAGCGTTCGATGTGGCCGAAGAAAATATCATTGGACGAATTAAAAACTATTCGCAGCTTGGATAAATGGGTTTTCGGAACGCAGTACCAGCAAGACCCGAAGCCAATCGAAGGGCTAATGTATACAAATATAAATTATTATAATGAGATAATAGAACCGGAATTAAAACTAATGTTTATAGATCCAGCAGACGAAGGAAAAGACTTTTTATGCGCTGCCATGTTTTACGTGAAAGATAAAAAAGTATACGTTGAAGAAGTTTTATATGACCAAAAGAATACCGAAACACTAACTCCTTACATTCTTGATATGATTATACAACACAAGCCTACATACGTACACATTGAAAGCAATGCAGCTTGGATGATATTTGCAAAGGCGTTAAGAGCCGAAATAAACAAAATATCAAGCGCCTCTGTCCGTTGTTATATTTCAAAAACAAATAAGGAAATACGTATATTCAACGAAGCTCCGAGCGTGCAAAGGAATTTCTATTTTAAAACAGGAAAATACGAGTTGGCGATGAAACACCTTACAAGTTATTTAAAAATGGTTAAAGACCAAAAAGATGATTTTCCTGATGTTCTGACGGCTGCGAGCGAATATTTAAAGCAGCAAAAGATTATTGACGTTCTCTAAATTAAGTTTTCATAGTTTTTTTTTAAAAAAGTTTTTTGCAGTGAGTTGAAAGGCTCACTGTTTTTTTTAAAATATTTTTTAAAAAATGAATTTTGTTTGAAATATTGTTTATATTTGCAAAAAAATACTACGGCATGAATTTATTCGGCTATGAAATAAAACGAAAAGGAGCGAATAAGAATCTGACAAGCGAATTGCAGCGTCCTTATTCGTCTTTTTATAGCATCAAGAGCGTTGATATTGATAGTGTTATCGGAAGATTTGCGGGCTATGCAGGCAATAACTTGTATACAATCTACAAAGAAATAAGCGAAGTACAATTTCCAATTAACTTTATTGTTGAACGTGCCAAAAAACCGCAAATCGTTATAAAATCATTCAAAACGGATGAGGTTGTTTGGAATAACGAACGATTAAATAAGCTGCTTGAAAATGTTAATCCGTATTATTCCTTTAAAGATTATGTCGCATATAGCATTTTGATGCGTTTGATAAATGGAAATTCGTATTGCTATGCAGCTACCGACCCGATGTTCAAAGACAAGTTATACAAATACTGCAATGCTTTTTATGTATTGCCTTCGCACAAGGTAGATATTAAAACATGGAATTATAACCCTGACTTGTATAGCGGGAAGACAAAGGAAGAAATAATAAAAGGTTACGAATTACAAACGAATGGATTAAGGTATACATTAGATCCTAATTGTATTTTACACATCAAAGACAATATTGATTTTGATAGCAGATATTTAAAAGCATTTAGCCGTTTACAGTCGCAAAAATATCCAATAGCAAATTTAATGAGTGTTTACGAAGCAAGAAATGTTATTTACACAAAACGCGGTGCATTGGGGGCTATTGTCAGCAAAATGGGCGACGCTACCGGAGCCGTAGCCATGACTCCCTCTGAAAAGAAACAATTGCATGACGATTTCTATGCTAATTATGGAGTTGAGTACGATAAGAGACAACACGTAATTTCTTCTATCCCTATAGAGTACATCCAAATGGGGATGAACATACAAGAACTTGAACCGTTCAAAGAAACATTAAACGACGCAGTACAAATAGCCGGATGTTTCCAAATCGACAAAGAATTAATTCCACGTGAAGACAGCAGCACATTTGCAAATCAAAAAACAGCCGAAATAAAGACGTATTCTGATGTCATTATTCCTTTGGTTAATGAGGAGTTGGCGTATCAAAGTAGATTTATGGGACTTGTAAATGACGGATTTTATTTTGATGCTTTGTGGGATGAGGTTGCGATTTTACAACAAGCAAAATACGAACGGGAAACATCAGACAAAGTTATTACAGAGCGATGCAAGATTGAATTTGATAGCGGTTTAATTACTTTAAATGATTGGAGGGCAAAGTTAAATATGGAAGCAATCGACAATCCTATGTACGATAAAACATTATTAGAAATGAGCGAAAGCGAAAGGGCGATTATTATGAGCCTTAAAAGTAGCAAGACATTAACCTTATCATAAGATGGAAACGACAATTAAAAATATAAAGGCAGCAATAAAGAATGCTAAAAGCGAAACAGTTAAAATTATGCTCCGTAAGAAATTGAAGGAGCTTGAAAAAAATAATACTATACAGAAATGAAAAATTTTAAATCAATAACGGAATATCACGAACATCTTATAAACAATATCGACCTCGTCATAAGCGAGAAAAAGGCTACAATTAAGCAAGCCGACCCTTTTATGTTTGTAGGCTCCGAATTTAAGCAAGAAAAATCAATTGTATCGACGACCGATGCTACAAAGATAAAAGTAAAAGCTATTATTAATACCACAAATTTATACGATTCGCATCAAGATGTTCACATTAAAGGGCTTTGGAAGAAATCGCTACAAGAAAAAAGAAAAATATACCTTTTACAAGAACATTTAATGAAATTTGACCACGTTATTAGCAGAGATGTGAAAGCCACAACCGAAACAATAACATGGAAAGAGTTGGGATATAAATACGAAGGCGAAACGCAAGCGCTTGTTTTTATCCCAACTCTTTCCATGTTATTGTTTCGGTTGTGGCTTAGTTGGGATATAAATACGAAGGCGAAACGCAAGCGCTTGTTTTTGATGCAAATATATCCATCAATGATAACGCTTACATGTTTGACATGTACAAAAGAGGAAACGTTGACCAGCATTCGGTCGGAATGCAATATGTAAACATCTATCTTTGTATAAATTCAGAAGAAACATGGGCGAAGGAATACAAAGACAATTATGATAAATACATTTCGCATGTAGCAAACAAAGAACAAATACAAGGGGGCGTTTTCTATGCCGTTACAGAAGCCAAGTTAATAGAAGGGTCGGCGGTTTTATTAGGCAGTAATCCGATTACTCCGACCCTTGAAATAGAAGAAATAAAAAACCTTAAAGTTGATGAGCCGCATGAAAGCACTCAAACGATTACAGAGCCGTTGATTCTAAACACTCTTTATGACGCAATGATTAAGGCATTAAAATAAGTATAAATTTAAAAATTCAAAAATAATGACACAAGAAGAATTAAAAGAAATGGAAAATAAGGCTAATGAATTAAAGGCTTTAATTTCCGATAAAGTAAAAGAAGAAACAAAGGAAAGCAAGGAACAAGTTGTTTCATTGCAAAAAGAACTAACCGAATTAAAGGAAGCATTAAAAGCCGCGCAGGAAGAAACTAAAGAACACACAGAGTTAATAGCCAAGTTGGGGACTGAAAAGAAAACTACCGAGAAAACAAACAAACTCGAAGTTATATTGAAAGAAAACGCCGATAAATTGAAGGCTATTAAAGGCGTTGGCGGAAAAGTTATAATGAAAACAGTCGGCACAATTTCACGCGGAAACGTAGACAGCCTCGCCCCATTTTATTCAACCGATACAGACATAAACATGTATCCTGCACGCAAGCCTTTTTTGCGTAATATTATCAATGTAGGAACAGCCACCGGAGCCGTTCACCAATGGTATGAGCAAGGCGCCGGAGAAGGAGATGCAGGGATGACCGATGAAAACACCCCTAAAAATAAACGAGACCAAGATTGGGTGTTGAAAACAGCAACCGTTCAAAAAATCACGGCCTATACGAAAGTAACGGAAGAAGCATTAGAGGATATTCCCTTTATGGAGGATGCTATTCGCACCGATTTAATGCAAAAGTTGATGCTTTACGAAGATGCTTGGCTCTCCGGAGAGGACATCAAGCTGGGCAACTGGCTGGCC
>MWCE01000121.1 GCA_002069895.1 Bacteroidetes bacterium ADurb.Bin234
ATCTTGATGCTTATTAAACGACGATAAAATCTTATGTCGCCAATCGAATGATGTTTGTATAGAAATCCCAACTTCTTTTGCACATGAACGAATGGATTTTCCTAATAACATGTGTGGTATATACATCTTAAATAGTTCTTTCTTTTTAAGATTTATAGTTGCACTTCCGGTACTGGGACGAAAATTCTTTTTGCAGTCATTGCAAATAAATCGTTGAACTCCTTTTATGATACCGTTTTTTCTGGTTTTCATACTACCACAATGTGGACATACGCATCCTTCCGATTCTTTTTTCTTTAATTCTTCCGAAGTAAAATTATAATCATACTGGGATATAAACTGAAATATTTGCTCGTAAACCCGCTCTCTATCTGCTTCTGATAAATGTGACAATCTATTTTCTAATTCTTTTATTTTCATGTCGCAAATATACCACTTTTTAACTTACTTATTATAGAACATAGCCAATAAATTTTGTTTTTTTTATAAGCCTCCAGATTGTTTTTCATCTCCGACATTAGATACTTCAAACAACTTCCGCAAGGATACCTTAAATTAATGACGACAACCAAAGCGTTTTTAGGGATATGTTTCTTTTTTAAATATTGAATAATAGAAATTTTACGCTTTGAACTCAAAAATTTTTGCGTGAAATGATTTTCTTCATATTCTTGCCAGGATATTGTTTTCAGCGTTTTTTTCGGTGTAACTAAATAGGGCAAATCATTGTGTTTGTTAAATGCTAATAGTTTATTATTACTATAAAAAGGAGTTTTATAGTTTTTATTATCAAACATATAAGCAATGTGATTGAAATTTGAATCCATTACTTCTATAATCAGTGTATTTACGTAATTTTTATAATTCAAGATTGAAAGCCTTCTAATATAACAGTTTTCCCTGTCATACCATTCAGGGTTGGAAAATCTTATATCCATATAATATTCATCTTTTTTCCTGGAAGCAAAATCAATATTTTGAAATGTATTATCGTAAACGCATTGAATCAAGAACATGGTGTCCAAATCAAAATCATATCGGTATAAATGATTTGAATAAGGAAAAAAGACAATTAGATTATGATTCTTATCATAACATATTTTAATAAAGGAATGATCACAATCCGGATGAAAGTTTTTTCCGATATCTTGTGTCGGGAATTTAACGTTTAGCATTTTCAACGACTTGTTAGCTAAATTATATGAACATAATAATTTAGGATTGAATTTGATAAAATTTGTATCGTAAACAGGCGGGCTATAAATACCCAAGGGAATTAATAAATTTCCATTTATGATTCTATTTTCTTTAATATCTTGAAATGCGTATTCAATCATATAATCAATGTTTCCTTTATATATATAGGGCATTTGATTTAAACTATAGGTGTTCACCACATCACCTTCGCTATTTATTAATATTAAATCGAATTGATTATCGGTGTGGTTATATATAAAAACTCTTTTATAAATGATAAAAATTGAATCATGATTATGATAATATATGTGATCAATCGAGTAAGGAGGGGTTTTATTTAATGCTATTGTTTTAACTTGATATGTTTCAAAATTAAACACAAACAAGGTATCCAAATCGGAACTTAACGCAGCATAAAACAAGGTGTCATTTATTTTATTGTGACACTTATGATCTGCCCACATTGATATTTTATGACTTAGTCTAAAACACATGTAATATTGTACTTCTTCATTTTCTTTTTCAACATTAAATTCAAGATATGAAAATGATTTTTCAATATTTGATTGACCGTTTGTATTACACATAACAAGCCACATGCATACGATGCAAAAAAACAAACGTTTAATTATTTCCGTTTTTGATTCCATGTCATTTTTTGAGTTATTAAAATAACTGCTATCTACTTATTTGATTCAATTTATTACACTGCAAATATACTAAATTTTAAAACTGCTTGCTTTATTCTCTTTTTTTGCCAAAGATTTTTACTGTGGAGGCAAAATGACTACATTATTTTCTTTAAAAGCATCCGGTTTATTTAATAAATCCTTATAATAATAAATGTTATCTTTTATGATCTTCACTCCATTAACCGATTGTATGATGCTAAATAAAGGATAAATCGCTTGTTTCGACAGACTGCGACAAACAATCAAAAGTGTATCGTTATAATCATCCACTTTATAGGTGAATTCATATTTTTTAATATTCTCCCTGCTTTTGTTTGTTAATGGTTTAACATAAACAACTTCTTGAAAAGGATCAATGATCCAGTCAAATTGAGAGATAAAATGTATCCCCATTACATTATTATCAACATTTTCAACAAAAGTAAGATTGTTAACTATTAAAGAGTCCGATTTTGTGTAATACACATTTTGTTTATGACATTTTAAGATATTAGTATCGCTAATTATAGGACCATTAAGTCCATATGCAAATATGCCTTCAAATAGTATATCCGTACTATCCATATGATGTTGGTATTCGCTTTTATTCATCAATAATCCACCGGAAAAACCGGTGTCGAAAATAAATCCGTATTCAATATTATTGATAGTTAGATATACTTTCTTTAATGTTATAAAAAAATCACTTTTAATACGCAAATAATCAGTAGTGTCATAATGTCCTTTTTCAAAAACACAGAGTGTTGAATCAGAAAAATTAATTTCCAAAGTATTAAAATAACCCTGTATTAAAGGAAGTCCCACCATTTTATACCTGGAGAGTTTATGCCGGATATGAGACGGGTAATTATCCGAAGAAAAATAAATAATTTCTCCCAAACAATCTACTGCTTGGAATAAATCGCAACTTACATCTTGTGCAAAAAAATCATAAAACACTGTATTTGTACCATTTATTGCTTTTATTTGGGTTTTCCGTTTTTTTGTAGTATTCGTATCATCAAAAACAATAGTTGATATGTAGGTATAAAACCCTGTATCAAAAAGTACGGTATCCACAATAACGTCAACATTGGCCGTTAAAAGAATATTATTACCATAATAAAAGAATTTTTGACATCCTTCTTTGTATGTTATATGTGATTTTTTGCTGATTCTTAATCGTTCCCTACTTTCTTTGTTTATCAAACAAGATTGACATAAAAATATAATAATGATCAAAAGTGTGCTAAGAAAAGTAAATAAATTATTTATGTTTCTTTTTATAAAAATCATATTTAAACGTAGATTTTCGATTTTATCCTATTATTTATTTAATAATAAGCAAGTTTACAATTTCACAAGCAAAGAATATGCTTGCACCAATTACTGCAACACATATGGTTGCTATTGTTATTTTTAAACTTTTCATTTTAAATTATTTTTAAATTAATATTTGTATTATTTAATTAAACTGTGTGAATTTCTGCGTTTTCATTACTCCTTTAGCCTCTTTGTGTTTTTTTACATTTTTTGCTACCTTTTTACGCACGGATTCACATTTCCTACATTATTTGCTAATTTGTTAGCGGGTTCTTTTGTTATATCTTTTATCTTCGCGGGAATCCCCGCTCAATAAGTGTGGTTACTTCCCACACATAAGAAGAGTTTTTAAGATGTATGAGTAAGCGGTGGGGGGGGGTGAATATCAATGGTTTAATGTTAGCGTTTGGTTGTTTCTCTTTATTCAAACACAGAGGAAAAGGTAAAACCGATACATAAAACACGGGAAATAAAAACAAAATCGCTTTTACTACGGTTGGATGATAATGTATGTTCCAAATGCTTGCCATCTTCTACTTGTTTCTTATTTTACGGTGCAAATATACAACATAAATATTACCTAAAACGTTTTTATTGAAATATTTTTTATATTGCTTGTTTACAGTAGAATAATTTTAATTAATAATTGTTGTTAATCCGTGGAAATCTGTTGGCAAAAAACAAAAAGCCGGCTGTTTTTAATTGCCGGCTCTCTGTAGTTATAAGCTTTATGGTTTATTCTATAATAATTTTTTTAACCATCCTTTGATCATTGTTATGGATGGTGATAAAGTAAAATCCTTTAGGATAGTTAGATACATCGAATTTCAAAACATTTGCTTTGTCATAGATGTTGAATTCCGATACATATAATGTTTTACCGCTAATGTCGCTAATCTGGATTTTAGTTTTACCTTGTATTGCTTTTAAATCTAAATAAAAATGGTCTAAAGCAGGATTGGGATATATCGCTATTTCCGATTGAAGTTCATGGCTTTCAATGCCGGTGGAAAAGAAAATATGTAATTCGGTTTTCTCTGATTCGCCACATTGATTTGCTGCTTTTACGGATATAATTCCTTCTCCGGGTTTTGGAATAAATACCGATATGACGTTGGTGGTGCTCTTTCCTATCCATTCTTTGTTTGATAAATTCCAAATATAAGTATTGGCGTCTTCAACAGGATCAATACTAAAGATGTATTGTCCGATTGAGTTAATTTTAGGATTTCCAAAAATAGAATCGGGTTGTGTTGGTATGTTTTTAACCACTAACAGCAATGTTATAATGCTGTCGCAACCTTTTTCGGTCTTCAAATTAATGTGATAAACACCTTCTTTATCGAATTTTTGTCCGGCAAAGCTATAAGGCAATTCGCTTTCGCAAATTCTGATGTGTTTAGTCTCTGTAAAGGCCGGTTGAATGTAGATTGTTAAAAGAATATTGCTATCGCAACCGAATTGAGAAAACAAATTAATGGAGTAGTTTCCTGCCGAGTCGAACGATTGTCCGGCATAGCTGAAAGGTAATTCCGATTCGCAAAGGGTATGTGTGTCGGTAAGGTTATAAGCGGGATTTACCGTTAGGGAGAGTAGGGTGATGCTGTCGCAACCATATACGCTTTGACGGTAGAAATTATATGTTCCGCTTATGGTGCCGGTATTGAATATGGTGTCGGTATAAGTATAAGGTAATTCGTTTTCGCAAATGCTTAAGGTGTCGTAAATCAAATAGGTAGGATTCACGTTCAGGTGTAAGTTTATTAAGCTGTCGCAACCGTAATAAGAAGTGAAAAGAACGGGATAATCGCCCGAAAGGGTGGCGATTGGGAAGATGGAATCACCGTATTGGAAGGGTAAATCGGAATCACAAATGGAAAGTGTGTCGAACAGGTTATAAGTGTTGTTTACGAATAAGAGTAAGGTTATGGTACTGTCGCCTCCGTTGGGTAATGAATATACTATTTGATAGAATCCTGTTGTTGTTCCGACGGGGAAAATGCTGTCGCCATAAGTAATGGGCAGGTCGGAATCGCATATACTCAAAGTGTCGGAAGCAAAGCTGCTTGTGTTAACTGTTAGATGAAGATTGATGGTACTGTCGCACCCATTGATTGATTTGAATATTACCGTATAGTCTCCTGAAACAGTGCCGATTTGGAATAATGAATCTCCATAAGCAATAGGTAAATCTATATTTCGAATGCTAAGTGTATCGAAATGATTATAGGTTGGAGAAACTTTCAGGTTAAGCATAATCAAACTGTCGCAACCGCTTGGTAATGTAAAGTGGATGATATAATCGCCGCTTGTTGTTCCGATAGGGAATAGACTGTCGCCATAGTTAAATGGGAACTCGTTGGAGCAGAGTGAGAGCGTATCGTAGTGATTATATACGGGATTTATAATAAGGTGAAGGTTGATGAGGCTGTCGCAACCGGAAGGAAGAGTGAAATGGATAGGATAATCACCTGTTGATGTTTCTGTAGAGAACAAGCTGTCGCCATAAGTGAAAGGCAAATTGTTTTCGCAAAGGGTAATGGTGTCAAGCATATAATAAGTCGGGTTAACAATTAAGGTAAGTG
Organism: Bacteroidetes bacterium ADurb.Bin234; assembly: GCA_002069895.1. Taxonomy (GTDB): domain Bacteria; phylum Bacteroidota; class Bacteroidia; order Bacteroidales; family WCHB1-69; genus UBA5266. The sequence continues at coordinate 5,777 of MWCE01000121.1, forward strand.
TAATTAAACTATCGCACCCGAATACGGAGTTAAAGTGAATTGGATAATTCCCGTTGATAGTACCTATAGGGAATAAGCTGTCGCCGTAATAGAAAGGCAATTGATTATCGCAAATGCTTATGGTGTCAATGTTGTTATACGTGGGATAAACATTAAGTGTAAGGTTTATAATGCTGTCGCAATTGGCTGAAGAATGGAAATAAACGATGTAATTACCGGAAGCGAAGAAAGTACTGTCTCCATATGCCAAGGGCAGATCGGAATCGCATATACTTATAGTGTCATATTGATTAAATAAAGGATTCACAATAAGCGTAAGGTATATGCTACTGTCGCATCCGAATATTGTTGTGTGAGTAATGTTATGATTTCCGGCACTAAGGAAAGTGGTGTCCCCATAAATAAAGGGCAATTCATTCAAACAAATACTAACAGTGTCATAAACAGTATAAGAAGGATGCTCTTTAAGTGTTAAAGCGACGATGCTATCAAGTCCGTATTGGGAAGTAAGCTTAACGAGATAGATACCGCCTTGATAAAAAATACTGTCGTGATATGTATAAGGCAGGTCACTATGGCAAATGTTAACAACATCGCTTCCTTGGCAACTAAACACATATAGTGTTAAATATATAGTGCTGTCGCAACCGTTAACAGATGTAAATCCAATGGTATAATTTCCTGCTGCATTCAGGATACTGTCCCCGTAAGAATAGGGTAAATCGTCATTACAAATGGCTAAGGTGTCGGTAAATGTATAAACAGGATTAACGATAAGGTTAAGTGTTACCAAACTATCGCAACCGGTAGGGAGTGTGAAATGTATAGTATAATTACCACTTAGTGTTCCGGTTGGGAATATGGAATCGCCGTAAGTGAGAGGCAAATCATTACTGCAAATACTTAAAGTGTCTTGGAGACTGTAAGTTGGATTAACAATTAAATTAAGTGTAATCAAACTGTCGCAACCGGTAGGTAAGGTATAATGGATAGGATAATTTCCGGAAATTGTACCGATAGGGAATATGGAATCGCCATAAGAATAAGGTAATTCATTGTCGCATATGCTAACGGTTTTGTAATGATGGTAAGCAGGATGAACTATTAAAGTAAGGGTAATTAAGCTGTCGCAACCGGTAGGTAAGGTGAAGTATATAGGATAGTTGCCGGAAGTAGTTCCCAATCCGAAAACGCTGTCTCCGTAAGTCATGGGTAAATCATTTGCACATATAGTGATGGTATCGAAATGATGATAAGTGGGGTTTATGATTAAGTTAAGCGTAATCAAGCTGTCGCAACCGGTGGGTAGGGTGTAATGCACCGGATAAGTTCCGCTTGCCGTACCGATGGGGAAAATTGAATCGCCGTAAGTATAAGGCAGTTCATTATCGCAAATATTCACGGTTTTATAATGATGATAGGTGGGGTTGACGTTTAAAGTAAGTGTAATCAAGCT
>MWCE01000122.1 GCA_002069895.1 Bacteroidetes bacterium ADurb.Bin234
ATAAGCGCGTGAAGTTGACGGCATACGATATAAACGCATTAATTTTCCTTTATATCCAAATTCCGAATAAGCTTCTACCTTAGGTTCTGTTACAGGCAATATCCTTAACAATGTGTCAGCGGCCTTTTGTCCTGTTAGCGCAATGTACTTACATTCCGGTAAGGATAAGAGTATTTTTTCAATATCTAAGGCTGTTATTATCTCTAAGAATTGGTCGGAAGCATTCTCTTTTTTCCGTATCACCTTCATACCCATATCGCCCAATGCGATACCCTTATAGGACAAGAAATCTACGATACGTTCTTTATTAAATGCCTTTTTTGACGGAAGTATGAAATAATCTTTATCCTCAAAAAACACTAATCCGAAAATCCGCCACATATCATTTTGCATATTGGGATAATAAAAATCCATAGACCAACGTCTTTGCGGTGGGGGAAAACTACCCAGCATCAACAACCTGGCATTAAAAGGCAAGAATAGCGGTAAAGGATGATCTTCAGCAACAGGCATAGGGTATTATTCCTTTACTATTTCTTTCCTATAAATAATCATCTTGTTAGGCATATCATAAATTTCGGTGATTGGACCTTGTTCACTGTATCCGTTTTCTTTTACATATTTATTAATAGCCGGATACACTTTCATTATGCCTAATATTACCGACATTTTCCCTTTAAACGGAAAACTTACAACAACATAATCCCCTTGAGGCAAGGTTTTGATTTTATATTTGGTTTCTAAAACCTCAACCTTGTTCGAATCTTTTGTTTCCAAAAGACAACCTACATCGGATCGTAAATCGGCAACATCGGTAGTTTGAGGATTGTTGTAATAAATTCCGCAACCTTTAAAGGTTTCCATTTTGTAATTATCAAGCAAATCGTAATAGATTTTATCCATCACAACCGCACTTTGTGAATAATCACCTTTTAGTTCTTCATAAACAAAAACTTCACCTCCGGTTTTGATTACACTACATTCAACTTTCTTAAATCCGCCAAAGAAGGCATAAGCTATCACAAGGATAATCACCAAGACCAGAATAACACCCAAAATTACTTTTAACACTTTCATTTTAATAAATTTTAATAGGTTAATATTTGTTAAAAAAAAGTTGTTTATTTCATCAAAAAACAAACAACTTTATTACTTATTATGTATTCATTGAATCTTTATTTTAATTCATGTACCACCAAACCCGAACGCAATTTGGGTTCGAACCAAGTGGTCTTGGGAGGCATGATATTACCCGTATCGGCAATCGTTATTAATTGATCCATCGAAACCGGATACAAAGCAAAAGCAGCGACCATCTCACCGGAATCCACGCGACGTTTCAATTCTCCCAATCCGCGTATTCCTCCAACAAAATCAATTTGTTTCGATGTGCGAAGGTCTTTAATATCCAAAATCTGATCTAATACCAGATTTGATAAAATTGTAACATCCAACACGCCGATGGGATCACTGTCGTTGAAGGTTCCCGGTTTTGCCCTTAGACAATACCATTTTCCGTCCATATACATACTGAATTCATGCAATTTAGCCGGTTTATAAATGGCGGCTCCCTTTTCTTCTATCGTAAAAGATTGTTGAAGTTTTGCCATAAATTGTTCTTTCGTCAGACCGTTCAAATTTTTAATCACACGGTTGTAATCAATAATTTTCAATTGGTTGGCAGGGAAAATGACCGTCATAAAATAATTATACTCTTCTTTTCCGGTATGATTCGGATTTTTCGATTTTTGTTCCTGACCCACCAAAGCAGCGGCAGCCGTGCGATGATGTCCGTCAGCTACATATAAATAAGGTATGTCGTTTTTAAAGATTTCAACTATTCGGTTGATAGTTGCTTTATCATCGATTACCCATAAGGTATGACCAAAACCTTCGTCGGCCACAAAATCGTATTCGGGCTTTTGGTTTTTAACAATATTCGAAACAATAGCATCGATTTCTTTGTGTGCAGGATAGGTAAAAAACACCGGTTCCACATTGGCATTGGTAATGCGAACATGGATCATACGATCTTCTTCCTTATCTTTGCGTGTAAGCTCATGTTTTTTAATAAATCCTTTGGTGTAATCATCGGTATGAGAACAAGCTACAATACCGTATTGTGTGCGACCGTCCATGGTTTGCGCATAAATATACAATTTTTCTTCCTTGTCTTGCACCAACCATTCTTTTGCTTTAAACATATTAAAATTCTCAACCACTTTATCATAGACTTCTTTGCTATGTTCGTCGGTTCCTTCGGGTAGATCTATTTCCGCTTTGGTTACGTGTAATAAAGAATAAGGATTGTTAGCAGCCTCAATGCGCGCTTCGGCTGAATTCAATACATCATAGGGACGGGAAGCTAATTGTTTTACGATGTCTTTGGGTGGGCGTAATCCTTTAAATGCTTTTATGATTGCCATATTATATGATTTTATATTTTAATGATTATAATTATTTAAAAATCGTTTTTATTGCGCCTGCAAAAGTACTAAAATATTTAATTATGAATGATGAATTATGAATTTTTTGTGCCGAAAAAATAAGGAATCTTGAGTCAACGCATTGAAAAACTGAAAACTGAAAACTGAAAACTGATATTCAAAAGAAATTTTTATCCGTTTGTGTGTAATTAGATAATTTTATGTACATTTGCATCCGTAAAACCCGATGCATTAACCCTTAAAACCGATAGTGAATGCCTTTTACAAATGACACTATCAAAGGCGAAGCCGTGAAAAGGGGGAAGGTTTTATTCTACAAACAAGTTGATTTATATACAT
>MWCE01000123.1 GCA_002069895.1 Bacteroidetes bacterium ADurb.Bin234
GTAATATATAAGTCTGTCTTTCTGCGTGAAACAAATAATCTTTTAAATTATATCAAACAAAAGTAAATAAAATGATGATTAAATAATAAATAATGTATATTTGCATTTGAAAAAGTAACAATAAATAAAAACAAGATTAAATAGTAAAAAGATATTAACTTAAACATTCACAGCCATGAAAACACAAATTATAATCATAATAACGTTCCTTTTAATCTTAATATTCTATTCCGAGTTTTCTTGTCAAAATCCAAGAGATGTTATTTTAAAAGGTCCGGATATGTTTGTAACATTTCAACAAAATTATTCCAAAGAACAGCTCTTCGATTTGGCATTGATTTGGTTGAAGCATTATGATACGACAAAATTGCGTCTTGAATTTCAAGATAAAAACGAGGGAATCCTGAAAGGAAAATATTCCTTTTTATTGAAAAATCATTTATGGGTAAATATTATTACTCAGGATTTGTTAATATCGGTTAGAAAAGATACACTGAGTGTAGTAATTAACAATATTCATTATCAAAAAAACGATAAATCTGAAGCAAAACCTTTAATGATGAGCTACAATAAACAAGCTGAATTAGAGAAAGAATGGGATAAGGTTTTTAAGTCCTTTTTTATGTATATGGAAAGTTCGCAAAATAGGGTAAATTATTATGGTGATTCGATAGTAAAAAACATTCCAAACGGATTATAAAGAATCATTATTTTTTTTATCCGTTATTCTTAAATACAAACAATCAAGCATTTCTTTATTATCGCCACGCAAATGCATACCTCCACCAAGACAATATTTAAACATCTTGCACTCTTGACATTCGTTGGTTTTAGTCCAATCTCTGTTTCGGTATGTTTCGAATTTGTTATTCCAAACAGTCATAAAATCATCATGATAGATATTCCCTTGATAAAAATTATGACGTATGCTCGTACAACCCGAAATGTTTCCGTCAATAAGTATGCTTGCCACATTCACGCCTGCGGCACAATAGTAAAAATTATCGCGTACTTCGGTTTCATAGTTTCCGAGAAATCCTTCACAAGCAAAGTTTAATTTGATCTTATTTTCTTTACGTGTCTGTTTGATAAATTCCAACAGTTCGATTGTTTGCTTGTTTGATAGTTGCAAATGGTCATTTTCGGCGGCACGACCGGAGGGGAAGATGGTAAATATGCGCCAATATTTCACGCCGGTATCAATCAACAAGTTTTTAAATGCTTCTAATGAAGAAAAATTGTCGGGGGTAACACAGGTAACCACATCGTAGATAATATTTTTTTCATTCACTATCATTTTGATTGCATTTAATGCATTGTCAAAGCTTTTCGGATTACCGCGAATCAAATTGTGTTGTTCTGCAAAACCGTCTAAACTAATCGTAATGGAATGTAGTCCGGCTGCTATAAGCGCATCGAAACGCTGAGGGGTTAAAGCCATGCCATTGCTAACCAATCCCCAAGGGAAACCTCTTCGGTATAGTTCCAAGCCACATTCTTCCAAATCGTTACGCATCAAAGGTTCGCCGCCAGAGAATGTAATCATGACTTTATTCGGATTGATGTGTGGTGTTATGGAATCAATCACTTTAAAAAAATCCGCCTTCGGCATATCGGCAATACCACTTTCCGATTTGCAATCACTACCACAATGTTTGCAGGATAAATTACAGCGCAATGTGCATTCCCAAAAAAGCACTTTCAATTCGTGTGTTTTAACACGATCTTGATGATATTTGGCAAATAAATCCAGCGCAAGGCGTTTTCGAAATCCTATTTTTTCAGGATATTTCATTTTCTTTTATATCCGTACCTGGTATTTCAACAGCTTTTTGATCCGCTACTTTTGTTTTTTCTTGAAAAACAGTGGTTTTAGGACCATACTTGGGCGTATGTGGTATGATATCGTCTTTTTCGCAAGCCGAAGCAAAACCCAATAAAGAGATACTTATAATAATTAATTTTTTCATTTTTCTTTGATTATTTAGTTTTTAATTTAAAGTTAACTTCTTTTTGTGCCGTACCTTCATACCATTCATCATTACGTTTTTTTTGAAAATCATTTTCATCTAATGTAATGATTTCCTTTTCACTTGAAAAATATCCTCCGTTTTCTTCCCCGTCGATATCATTCGCAGAAATGATAAACTGATCATCCGGATTAACAATTTCAAAAGTTTTTTCAAAAGTACCTGTAGAAGTAGTGCACAAAGTGTCAACACTATATTTATCTTGTTGTGTTATAATTTGAATGTTTTTTAACGGATTGGATTGTTCGTCGGTAACTTTTCCTTTAAGGTTAAATGTGGTTTCAGGTGCTCCGTATTTATATAAACAAGCTGTAAGAGAATATCCTAATATGGTGATTAGGGCAGGTACTATATTATTTTTTATTCTTTTCATGCCAACTTATTTTTACATCTAAACGACGATTGTTTTGTTTTATTATATCATAATCGAAAATTATCGGCAAATTGTTATTTAATCTTATATTTGAATATGTCGGTAAGAAAGAAAAAAACGCCTTCCTGCATATCGGCAATACCGCTTTCCGATTTCCAATCGCTACATCTTTTGTTTGCAAGATAAATTAAACCGCAATGTACATTCCCAAATAAACAAATTCAATTCGTGTGTTTTAACACAAACTTGATGGTGTTTGCCAAATAAATCCGGCGCAAGGCATTTCTGAAATCCTATTTTTTAGGATTTTAAATTTTCTTCGTTTTTTATAATGGGTATTGCTACATCTTGATTAACTGAAACATTATGCTTTTGTTGAAAGGCTGTAACTTGTGCCCCATACATGGGCGTGATTACAGGATCATCCTCTTTTTCGCAAGCCGA
>MWCE01000124.1 GCA_002069895.1 Bacteroidetes bacterium ADurb.Bin234
CATGATTATTGATATCGGCGGCGGCACCACCGAGGTGGCGGTTATTGCCCTGGGGGGTATTGTTTGCAACAAATCCATTCGTATTGCCGGCGATGACTTTAACAGCGATATTGAAGAATATATGCGCAAGCAGCATAACATACACATTGGCGAACGCAGCTCCGAGCGCATCAAAATAGAAGTAGGCGCAGCCATGAGCGAAATCGAAAACCCACCGGAAGACTTTGCTGTACATGGCAGGGATATGCTTACAGGCATTCCCAAGGAAATAGTGGTCAACTATGCCGAAATTGCACACGCGCTTGATAAATCAATTACCAAGATTGAAACGGCAGTTCTTAATGCCCTAGAACTTACCCCTCCAGAGTTGGCGGCCGATATTTACCGCACAGGCATTTACCTGGCCGGTGGCGGTTCGCTGCTGCGCGGTCTCGACAAGCGTATCTCCATCAAAACCAAATTGCCCGTTCATATTGCTGAAGACCCCTTACGGGCTGTAGCAAGAGGTACAGGAATTGCCCTGAAAAATTTCGATAAGTTTACGTTCCTTATCAAATAGATGCGCAATATTCTTAACTTTATCTGGAAGAACCATTTCTTTTTCCTATTTCTGTTACTTGAAACGGTATGTTTGGTTATTGTTATACAGAACAACGATTACCAAAGGGCAGCGTTTATCAATAAAACAAGCGAATTTTTTGCTTCTGTAAATAAACGCATAACCAACATTTACGATTACTTCAACCTGGCCGAGATTAACCGTCAGCTATCTGAGGAAAATGCACGTTTACGCGCACAAACTATAACATCATTTAACCTTACCGACACCAATACCTTTGCTATTAATGACACTTTGTATAAGCAGGAATATACCTACATCCAGGCAAAAGTTGTCAACAACTCCATTAACAGGCGTAAAAACTTCATTACATTGAACAAAGGCAGCAATCATGGTATCAAAAAAGACATGGGTGTCATTTCACCACAAGGCGTTGTGGGCATTGTGGCTGATGTGTCACCTAATTACACTACCGTTATGTCATTGCTACACATAGATTCGAAAATTTCCGCCCAGTTAAAAAACACAAACCACATAGGTTCGCTTGTATGGGAAGGTATCAATTACCGCAAAGGCAAGCTGAATGATATGCCCACCCATGTGGTGCTACATGTTGGCGACACCCTCGTTACAAGCGGATTCTCAGCTATTTTTCCACAAGGTATTGACCTGGGTTATGTTCTTGATTTTTCACTGCGGAACGGCGAAATGTTTTATGATGTGGATATTGCATTTACTGTCGATTTCAATAATTTGGCCTATGTATATGTGGTTAATAACCTGCTAAAAGAAGAACGGTCAAAACTCGAAAAAAAAACAGCGCATGATTAGAATTGTCACATCTAATATTTTACGATTTCTTGTGCTTACAGCTATACAGGTGGCAGTGCTTAACCACATACATTTAAGCGGCTATGTCAATCCTTACCTCTACATTTTATTTATTCTTATTCTGCCATTCGAAACTCCAAAGTGGCTTCTTCTTATAGTGGCATTTTTTCAGGGATTGGTTATCGACCTTTTTGTGCAGACTCCGGGTATGCATGCTGCAGCCTGTGTGTTTATGGCTTTCCTGAGGCCATTAATTGCAGCTACCATTTCTTCCAAAAAAGAATATGAACCCGGCATTCAACCGTCCATACAGGATTTGGGATTTAACTGGTTTCTTACCTACAGTGCCATTCTAACAGTGGCACATCATACGATACTTTTCATGATGGAGGTTTTTCATTTTTATGAATTTGCAATAACAATACAAAGAATTTTATACAGCTCTGTAATTACCCTGATTCTTATCATATTGAGCCAATATATTTTCTACAGGAAACCACGAAATATAATTTCAGGCAAAATCTGATAGTTTTTATTTTTTTGTAATTTTGCAACACATTAGAGGGATGTTAGCTCAGTTGGTTTAGAGCATCGCCTTGACAGGGCGGGGGTCAGCGGTTCGAATCCACTACATCCCACAAACAACAAACGCTTCGAGAGGAGTTTTTTGTTTTCTGTAGCTTGTAAACGAAGTTTACAAAAGCGTAAGAAAACAAAAAAAGAGGCCATGAAATGGCGGCGTTTGTTGTTTGTATCCCCCCAACGCCTGACTTCAAAGTTTTTTTAAAACTACTTTTCCGAAAAGCTGCATTAAATCCGCATTTTTTAAAACATACTTTGTAGTGCCTAATTAAACCTTAACTTGGATTAAAAAAACAGTAACCAACACAATTATTCAAGCGTTATTTATGCACTTTTCCTCTTTTTTCATTTCTCTGTAGATAAGAATATCTGCTAATGTGGGGCATCTTTTGTAAAGCCATGCCAGTATTTTGCCTTGAGTAGTGAGTACTATTTCACGTTTTCTTTTTCTAATAGCTTTTATAATATGTCGTGCCACCTCTTCGCTGCTCATCATCTGAGATTCATTACGCGGCGATTCTTTCTGTGGTAAACCTTCTTTGTTGAGTGCTGTAAAACGTATATTACTGCTTGTAAAGCCGGGGTGGACAATAAGCACATGCAAATTATCCTTTAAATATTCAACCCTAAGCGTTCTTAAAAAACCGTTCATAGCGTGCTTTGAGGCACTATAGCCGGTACGTCCGGGTAAAGGAGTTATACCTGCCAGTGATGAAACACCTATTAAGCTCCCTCCTTCTTTTAATATATAAGGCAAGGCATATTTTGTGCAATACAGCATGCCATAAAAATTAATATCCATCAACTTTTTAATCACATCAGTTTGAACATCTTCGAACATGGCACGCATAGATATTCCTGCATTATTTATCAATATATCAATCTTTCCAAATTTGTCTATTGTTTTATGTATAAGGTTTTTACATTCATCTTCCGAACTTACATCAGCTTTTACTGAAAGCACAGCCCCCGACATCGAAAGAATTTCTTTTTCTGTTAACTCTAATTTGTCTTTAGAACGTGCAGCAATAACCACATGAGCACCTTCCTTTGCGAATTGAATAGCACAAGCCCTGCCAATGCCCGACGAAGCACCTGTAATGACTACAACTTTATTCTTAAAATATAAATCTTTCATATTTTTTAGTCGACAGTTTAATTTAAACACTATAATTCAATTGTTTTACGTAACATCTGGCTCTTTTGTGTTGTCTGTACTCATAAGGTCCCCATATATTAGTTAATTTGCTGTTGTTTTCGAGTGTACGTGTAACCTCCACCTCTTTTACTTTATGATTGATAAGAGATTGCAGGTTCTTTTCAAAAATGATGCTATGCACACCCTTGTTTTGATAATCGGGGCGAACTCCGATAAGTAACAAATCAGCGACCTTGTGCGACTTTATGGCTTTTAAGATGTAAAACAACCCCAAGGGAAATAGCTTACCACGAGCTTTTTGCAGAGCTCCAGAAATAGATGGTGTAACAATACCAAAAGCCACGGGTTCATCTTTTTCATTAATAATTATTGACAAATAATCCGGAAGGAACAATGAATTCAATTCTTTCATTATATTATCCTTAACAGCAGGAGTTAGTTTTATATATCCAGGCAAATCTCCGTAAATATCATTCAATAAATTAAATAATAAATCTGTATATTTAAGTGCTTCATTTTTGGTAGTGAATTCTAAATTTCTCAATTTATAGCGTTCTTTAATAAGAGCCGATACTTTTAATATTTTTTCAGGCATCCTTTCAGGTACTTTAATATTAAATTCTATCCAGTCGGCATCCTTAACATAGCCATAATTCTTAATCAACTTATCATAATACGGATAATTGTATGTGGCATAAGACGTTGGAATTTCATCAAAGCCCTCAACAAGTACTCCAGTAGGATCGAAAGAAATAAATCCCAGAGGTCCGTTAACCATTTCAGCATTTTTCTCTATACCCCATTTCTCAACTTCAAACAATAAGGCATTTACAACGTCCTGATCTTCAATAAAATCGAACCATCCAAAACGTATAAAGGTTTTATCATACTTTTTATTAATAGCATAATTGAATATACCAGCTATACGACCAACTATAACATTATCTCTAAAAGCCATCCAGTAACGGGCTTCACAAAATTCAAAAGCAGGGTTTTTCCTTTTATCAAGTGTCTTCATCTCTTTTGAAATAAGAGGCGGCACATAATACTTTGAATGTTTATACAGCTTAAAAGGAAATTTAATGAATGCGCACAATTCTTTTTTGCTTTGTACTTCCTTTATTATTATTGGCATATTTTTAAGTATATAATAAATGCAAAATTAATAAAAACAAAAATAGAAATTGTTATTAATTTTTTACATGTATTTTTTTAATTTTGTACGAATTTATATTTGCTTTAAATTCGTTAAATAAAAATTATGGTTATCAAATTAATGATTTTGATAACAATTGCATTGCATATTATTGCAGCTGTTATATCATTAAGACTAATCAAAAGAACAAAATACAGATTATCGTGGATACTTATTACACTTGGCTTTTTATTTCTACTGATAAGAAGGGTTATTGAATCATTGTCAGTTTTCAATATTGAGTCTAATGTTGAAGAACACAGTAATATATATGTCTGGTTAGGTATAGCCACCTCATTTTTCTTTGCTGTAGGGCTAATACTGGTAAGTAAAATATTCGATTATATGAATAAAATGGAAAAGGAAAAAAGAGATAATGAAAAGAAATTTTTATCTATCATCATTCAAACAGAAGAAAAAGAAAGAGAAAGGATAGCCAAAGATATTCACGACGGGCTTGGACCACTAATATCAACAATAAAGATGTCAGTATCGGCGCTAAAAAATGAAAGGACCCACAATAAATCAGAAATAATACAAAACCTTGAGCTTGTTATAAATGAATCCCTTAAAACACTTAAAGATATCTCGGATAATCTCAGTCCGCATGTTATTGAGAATTTTGGTCTTATTAAAGCTATGCGAAATTTTATTTATAAAATTAATGCATCAGAAGTTATTTCAATTGATTTTATATCTCCTGCCGAAAGCAAACGCTTGCCTCAAAACATTGAAATTGCATTATACAGGGTTTTATGTGAACTCATCAACAACACCATCAAGCATGCCAATGCTGGTATCATTTCAATAAATATGACCTACGACATAAATCAAGTTCATATAGACTACAGTGATGATGGATTGGGCTTTGAA
>MWCE01000125.1 GCA_002069895.1 Bacteroidetes bacterium ADurb.Bin234
AAAACCATCATTACGGGTAAAACAGATTTTAATGAGTTATGCGATAAGGTCAATAAATTGTCGAAGATTGATAAGTCGGTTGCATTCCTAGCGGAATGCGAAAATGGTGTTTGGTTAACGCATTTTCTACCGAGCGATACATTCCTACGGAATGGAGGTTTTGGTTAAAGTCAGGGGGTGAATCCCAATCACCCCCTGACTACATTTTTTCGGAACGAAAAATCTCTCGGTACACGGCACACGGCACAAAAAAGTTAATAATTAAAAGTGAAGAGTGAAAAGTTTGTAATCCGTTTATTAACTTTTAGTTATTCACTTTTAACTCTTCACTTTTTCAGTGCATTGTCTTGCGACTTCATTTTTTAATTTTTAATTCTTAATTTTTAATTTTTAATTGAATTTAATTCGTGGAAGTAAAACCCATTTTTACTACCTATTTATCAATAGTATACATTCCTGCATCAAAACACCACCTTGAGACAAGCTTGTCAGTAAAAATATCAACATAAAAATGCGTGTTACATCCGTAGGAATTTTCTACAAAGATGTTACCCCGCGAGGTTCAAATTGTTTTTTTTGTTTATATTGTTACAAAGTAGAGACGTTGCATGCAACGTCTCTACGGGATTGTGGTTGATGTTACAAAATTGCATTCCGTTAAGAATGTTTCGCTCGGTAAAAAAAGAGGGTATTCAAAACGAACACCCTCTTTTTATGTATTATATAGAAAATTACTTTTTCAAGAAAGGATATTTATAATCCGTTGGGGGGCATAAGGTTTCTTTGATGGTTCTTGGAGAAGTCCAGCGAATGAGATTCAGGTAACTACCGGCTTTGTCGTTGGTACCGGAAGCACGGGCTCCGCCAAAAGGTTGTTGTCCGACCACGGCGCCGGTAGGTTTATCGTTGATATAGAAGTTGCCGGCTGCATAACGTAAATGTTCGTCGGCAAGCATCACGGCATAGCGATCGTGTGCAAAAATAGAACCTGTCAAAGCATAAGGAGAGGATTCGTCGCATAGCTTTAATGTTTCTATATATTTTTCATCTTCATACACATAGATAGAAATCACGGGACCGAATATTTCTTCGACCATGGATTCATATTTTGGATTCTTTGCTAAGATAATCGTAGGTTCAATGAAATAGCCTACGGACTTATCGCATTTACCGCCGGCAATGATTTCGGCATCTTTTGATTTCTTTGCTCTTTCGATGTATCCTGCAATATTATCAAATGAATTTTCGTCGATAACGGCATTCACAAAATTGGAGAAATCACGCACATCGCCCATTTTAATTTCACTCAACATATCGAGCACCATTTTCTTCACATCATTCCACAATGAAACCGGAATAAAGGCTCGCGAAGCGGCGGAGCATTTCTGTCCTTGAAATTCAAAAGCACCGCGAACGATGGCTGTTGCCACTTCTTTGGCACATGCACTCTTATGAGCGAAGATAAAATCTTTACCGCCGGTTTCGCCTACCAATTTCGGATAGGTATTGTATTTGGCAATATTTTCACCTACTGTTTTCCAGAAACTTTGGAACACTGAAGTGGAACCTGTAAAATGTATACCGGCAAAGTTGGGATCGTTTAATACCACATCACTGATAACGGAACCCGAACCGGGTACGAAATTAATAACCCCTGCAGGCACGCCGGCTTCCATTAATATCTTCATGGCATAATAACTCGATAATAATGAACTGGTTGCCGGTTTCCAAACCGTTACGTTACCCATCAGTACGGGACTGATATTCAAATTCACGGCTATAGCTGTAAAATTGAAGGGGGTAATGGTATATATAAAACCTTCCATAGGACGGTATTCCATGCGGTTGATGCAATCTTGGGGTGACATGGGTTGTTCGCTATATATTTGTGAAGCAAAATGAGGATTGAAACGCATAAAATCAATGGCTTCACAAGCTGAGTCTATTTCGGCCTGCATGGCATTCTTAGCTTGACCAAGCATGCAGGCGGCATTGATAACATAGCGATATTTTTTAGAAAATAATTCGGCCGCTCTCAGCATAATGCTGCAACGTTCTATCCACGGCAAGTTTGCCCAAGCCTCTTTGGCTTCCATGGCGGCATCGATGGCCATACGTACTTCCTTTTCGGTACATTTATGATAAGTTGCCAACACATGTTTGTGATCACAAGGCATCACAACTTTAGCAGTTTTGCCTGTTTTAATTTCTTTACCGCCAATAATCAAGGGAATTTCTACTTGCATATTGGCTTGTTTTTCTAACTCTTGTTGCAAAAGTCTTCTCTCTTCCGAACCGGGAGCATAAGCATAAACCGGTTCATTCTTTGGCTCTCTAAAATTAAAGTTCGCGTTTTTCATGAATCTGATTTTTAAATTATTATTGATTTATTATTATTCTTTTATTAAAAACTGAAAGCAAATCCCACATGTATATCAAACACGCCGAATTGTGCCACTTGTTTATTTTCTATTGGTTTTAACTCCGGCAATTCAATACCTTCTGTTTTTATTTGGCGTACACCGACTTCCGTATAATTAAATCGCAGATAGCTCCAATCAATACCGGCTTTAAATTCGGTATGTTTTGTTATGGCAAACAACATATCGGTTCCTACGGTAAAAGCAAGTCCCAGAGATAATTTATCGGCTATTTTGGCTTGGTATTTATAGTCATAAGTAGAAATTTTATAAGTGCCGTCGGATTGGACTTCTTTGATTTGATATTTAGTTTCATAAACAGGTACCATAGCCACCAAAGGACCGGCATTGGCTTTTATTTGGATATTAAAGCGCGGACGGGGATTAAAATTACCCATCACGCTCAATTGCACGCTTCCCAATAACCAATTACCGACCTTCGTAGTAGGAGTTATTAAGGATTCTTTTTTAATGTTATTAACTTCAAATTGTTTTG
This sequence comes from Bacteroidetes bacterium ADurb.Bin234, assembly GCA_002069895.1. Taxonomy (GTDB): domain Bacteria; phylum Bacteroidota; class Bacteroidia; order Bacteroidales; family WCHB1-69; genus UBA5266. The sequence continues at coordinate 2,917 of MWCE01000125.1, forward strand.
TATATTTATCATTATTAGCGAGCAAATAAAAGCCTTTTATTTCGGCACCAACGGCAACGGTATTAGTATTCTCCAATACACCGTGCATAAACAATGAAACAGTGCCTCCATAGGGACATTTTTGCTTATTCAGAGCATCCATGAGAGCCAAACCGCCACCGAGGGTAAAACCCATATTGATGTTTTTATCGGCAATACCTTCAGGATAGGTTCTGATACCTCCGCGCCTTGTTTTTTTAATTGTTTTCTTCTTTTCAACACCGAGGTTTTTTTGCCTATATGTTATTCTGGATTCTTGCACTTCTGTTGCTTTTTGAGCTTGTAAGGAAGGCAATACTAACAATGCAGCTAAAACACATAATAACAAATATATATTCCTTTTCATCTTGAATATAATTTTAATGAACATTAATTAAAAAGTAATTCTTTTTCCCTTTTTGTACCAAAACATAGTTATTATTTATCAAATGATCGGATGTCAACAACATATCATCCGATATTTTTTCTTTATTTACAAACAAACCACCTTCTTTCATCAAGCGGCGCACTTCGCCTTTGGAAGCAAAAATGCCGGCATGTTCCGTCAACACATCCACCACACTTATGCCGGATTGAAACAAAGACATGGCTACGTTATAAGTAGGCACTCCTTCAAAAACCGACAAGAAGACATTTTTCGATAGGGCGGCCAAAGACGCTTTGGTTCCTTTACCAAACAAGATATCGGAGGCATCGCAAGCGGCTTGATAGTCGGATTCGGAATGTACAAAGATAGTAACATCTTTTGCCAATGCTTTTTGTAACAAACGCAAATGTGGCGCTTTGTCGTGTTCTTCTTCGAGTTGTTTGATTTCTTCTTGTGATTTGAGGGTGAAAATACGGATAAACTTTTTGGAATCTTCATCAGAGCAATTCAACCAAAACTGCAAAAAGGCGTAGGGTGATGTTTTTAGGGGGTCAAGCCAAATATTTCCTTTTTCGGTTTTACCGAACTTACCGCCGTCGCTTTTGGTTATCAGAGGGCAAGTAAGGGCAAAAGCTTCGCCGCCGCATACCCTTCTTATCAATTCGGTGCCGGTAGTAATGTTTCCCCATTGATCGGAACCACCCATTTGCAGGCGGCAGTTTTTGTGTTGGTATAAATACAAAAAATCATATCCCTGCAACAATTGATAGGCAAATTCGGTGAACGACAAACCGGTTTCCATTCTCTTTTTTACGGAATCTTTGGCCATCATATAATTAACACTGATATGCTTGCCAATATCCCTGATAAATTCCAGAAAGCCGTAATCTTTCATCCAGTCGTAGTTATTCAATAATTCGGCTGCATTGTCTTTATGATTAAAATCGAGAAATTTCGACAGTTGATTTTTAATGCCATGCAAGTTGTGATTGATTTGCTCTATTGTAAGCAATTGACGTTCTTCGGATTTAAAGGAAGGGTCGCCAATCAAACCGGTAGCACCTCCCACCAGAGCCAGGGGTTTATGGCCGGCACGTTGCAGGTGTTTAAGTAACATAACACTTACCAAATGGCCGATATGCAAAGAATCGGCTGTCGGATCAATACCCACGTAAGCCGAAACGTATTCTTTTTGCAACAATTCATCGGTGCCGGGCATGATATCATGTATCATCCCTCTCCATTTCAATTCATCTACAAAGTTCATCTCTCTTCAAAAATTGAATGCAAACATACACAATTTTTTAAAATAATTGAAGGGTTTGCTAAAATATTTTATGTCATACATCGAATATGAGCTCGGAAGAGTTTAAATAAAACATCTCCTTTTAGCGAGTCTTAGATTAAACAGATGACGGGTGAATTCATTTCGGGAAGCGAAAAATCTTGCGGGGATAACGCAAGCGTTTGATAAGGATAGCATAAAAGTATTTCAGGGTGAATATCCTTCCATGCAATAAGTTATTCATCTTATTGTTTTCCATCAAACGGATAATTTTAACATACAACACTTTGAATGGATGTTTGATGGTCGATACATCTTCGTAAACCTTATGCAAGATTCCTTTGTGCAAGAGTTTATTTTCCAGTTCAGGGTCGGGGACATACAACGGACCGGCATATTCGGAGGGCAGA
>MWCE01000126.1 GCA_002069895.1 Bacteroidetes bacterium ADurb.Bin234
CACTCATGGCATCATGAATAATTTTTTAGATAGCGATAAATTAGCCGTCCCTGTTTTCGGGGCTATGGCTGTTATCACTGCCATAGATATATTTCGTAAACATAATCCAAAAACTATTGACAATGAAAAGAGTTAATCTTTATTTATCAATTATTACACTTGGCTTGCTTATAATGACCTCTTGCAAAAAAAATGGATTTACCGTCGAAGGTAATTTTAAAAACTGCCGGTATACGGTTGCTGCAATCGAAGAAGTGAAACCCTATGAAATTGTTACCTTAGATACGATTTTAATTGTAAACGGCAAACTAACTCACCATGTGGAAAGCTTGGAAAAAAGTTTTTATTGCATACGGTTTAATGACACCCTATCGGTTACATTCATCGCCGGTGATAAAGACAATATATTCATTGAAGGTGATTTACGAGATATTAAAAACACTCAAGTCATCAAAGGTAACGAGGAATCGGTTTTGTTTTTGGAAGTGAACAGAAAAATCTATGAAATGTATAAAATAACCGATTCATTATCGAAAATATTTGTACAATACCAAGAATCTGAACAGTTTGACAGTGTGCGTACCGTATTAGACTCTTGTTATTACACTCATTTCCGTTATTACAAAACATATCTTCAAGATTTCATTCTTCAACATCCCAATAAATTGGCAAGCATATCGGCTTTTTACCAAAAGATAGGTCATCGTTCATTTTTCGATCGATTTGAAGATCGTGAATTACTTGAAAAAATGACACACGAACTTTCAATATCCTATCCTAACAACCAACATGTTGTCGCCTTAAAAGAAAAGCTGAAAAATGAATAAGAAAGGCCGTTATTCCTATATTATCGATTATTTTTCTAAACACAATCCCGATGCACAAAGTGAATTGCAATATAAGAACGCCTATGAATTGCTTGTAGCGGTTATTCTTTCGGCTCAATGTACGGATAAACGAGTGAATCTGACCACCCCGCATTTTTTCAAACAATATCCCACTCCCGCCCTATTGGCAGAAGCTGAAGTAAAAGATATTTATCAAATAATAAAAAGTATTTCTTATCCAAACAATAAAGCCAAGCATTTACAAGGAATGGCAAAGGTATTAATGCATGATTTCAATGGCATTGTTCCCGACACAATTGAAGATTTACAAAAGCTTCCCGGGGTAGGCAGAAAAACCGCCAATGTAGTTGCTTCAGTTGTGTTTAACAAACCTGCCATGCCTGTCGACACCCATGTTTTTAGGGTTGCTGCTCGCATAGGATTGAGCACAAATGCCAAAACCCCTTTGGAAACCGAAAAACAATTAACGCAAAACATACCCCAAACTTTAATTTCCAAAGCACACCATTGGCTCATTTTGCACGGACGCTATGTCTGTACGGCACGCAAACCTCTATGTCATCAATGCGGGATTAGCGATGCATGCAAGTATTATCAAAACAATAAAAACACGAATTAAACCTTTATGCGTTATTTTATGCACTTAGCTTACAACGGCTTCCGATATTATGGTTGGCAAATCCAAGCCGATCAAATAAGCGTTCAAGCTGTGATTAGCGATGCAATGAAAAAAATCATGAAAGAAGACATCGCTTTGACCGGCACAGGCCGTACCGATACCGGCGTACATGCCCGCTCGTTTTATGCTCATTTCGACACACGACAAACTTTTGATGAAAAGGATATTAAAAATCTAATCCACCGGCTTAACAGCTTTTTACCTAACGACATCGTTATCTTCAACATCTTTGCCGTTGCTGCCAATACCCATGCCCGCTTCGATGCTATTGAACGTACTTACCGCTATTATATCAGTGTTAACAAAAACCCCTTTGCCATCGACACAAGTTATAGAATCTTTTTTCATCCCGACATTGATTTAATGAACCAAGCCTGTGAAGAATTGAAACGACATCGTGATTTTAGTAGTTTTTCCAAATCACATACCGATACCAAAACCAATAATTGCATTATCATCCACGCATTTTGGAAACAAGAAAAGAATTTATTGGTGTTCGAAATTACAGCTAACCGTTTTTTAAGAAACATGGTAAGAGCCATTACCGGCACCATGCTCGACCTTGGAAAACATAAAATCTCACTCAAAGATTTTCGGCAAATTATTATAGCTAAAGATCGTTGCAAAGCAGGAATCTCCGTACCTGCTCATGCTCTTTTCCTTGAAAAGATAAGCTATCCTTTCAATCTTTCTTAACGAAAGAATATCCCTCCTTAAAATTTTATTTCCTCTAATACAGTCTCCTACATATTTATTTCAATTTATTTTTCAATTCTTATGATTTTGTATTCTTTTTTATGTAATTTTGTCGCACAAAAAATAACCATAATTAATTATCAATACTAAATCAAACATACTTCAAAATAAACAAATTTATAAACTTAAAATCAAGCAAATATGGAAACAAAAATCGTTTTACACAATTCAGTCAGTTTAGATTGTTCATTCATTGGATTCCATCCCAATATGGATTTGCATTATCGCATTGTAAACCATTACAAACCTAACATTTACTTAGCCGGCTCCAATACTGCACGTTCGGGTATAGAACTATTTGGGAAAATGTTGCCCGACGAAACAGCCAACGATACACAAAAACCTAAAAAAGACAAATCGCTTCCATTTTGGGTAATATCCGACACCAAAGGGTCTTTAAAAGATTTATTACACCATTACCGCCGTTTGGACTGTTGCCGCGATTTAGTCATTCTTGCATCTAAATCCACACCTTCCGATTATTTAAAATATTTGGATGAAAGGCATTACGATTACATTATCGCCGGAGATAATTTCATTAATTATAAAAGTGCACTCAAAGAATTGATTACAAAATATCAAAGCAGTACCATTGTAGTTGATTCAGGTAGCATTTTAGGTTATATCTTATTAAACGAAAATTTGATAGACGAAATAAGCCTTATTGTTTCACCCGAAATCATCGGCATACATTCC
>MWCE01000127.1 GCA_002069895.1 Bacteroidetes bacterium ADurb.Bin234
TAAAAATATTTCTAAGGGATGCGCCCTAACGGATTTGGAAGCAATAAAAGGTTGTAAGAAGAAATTATCAATCAACCTACATCCGATAAACGTAAATAATACTTTCAATAAAATGTTTACTATTTCTATATCATTGGATGAAATATATGCACTTGTAATCGCAATGGAACAACCTATTACGCACGCAATAATGGATCCTATATAGGGGATAACAACCATTACACCTCCTATGACACTAATTAACAAAGCATTCTCTATGCCCAATAATGACAAGATAATAAATTCCAACAAACCCATTAAAACAATCTCGACAAACAAACCGACAAAATAGTTCGACAACAATCTTTTGGAATTCAGGATAGTGTTGTTGATTTCATTTTGATAGCGATCGGGAACCATTCGTACCAATGTGTTTTGCACTTTTGAAAAATCAAGCAAAACAAAAAATGAGATAAAGAATATAGAAAAAACACCTAGGAATAAGGAAGCTAACCCTAGCAGAACTCCTCCAAACAAAGTCGATACATTGATTTTTTCCACATATTTCAAGGTTGTGTTTACCATAATATCTTTTAGGGTTTCGTCTTCATTAATAACATTATAGTGCTTTAACAAAGCATCTGCATTTTGCAAGGGCTGATCTAATGCGCCGGTTAATTGTTGTTCGTCGATATTTGCAATGGCATTTATTTGATTCACAACGGGAGGAACGATAAGATACATTATAGCCGACAAAACAATAATTACGCCTGCCAATGCCAAAACAGTGGTTATGGTATTGTTTAAATGAAACTTTCCGATTCTTAATTTAGAAAGTAAATTCTTTAACGGAGCACTCAACAAGGCCAATATTAAAGCGAGGATAATATAAATGGTAATATGAGAGAAATACCAAGCTAAAAACAAAATAACGCCTATCCCGACGATTAAGGATATATTTCGCACATTAGGACTGAGGCGGTTTTTTTTAAGCATGGATTTATTTATTTTGTAATTTATCCAAACGATTCAAGCCTTCGATGGCAAGCATGTATTTGTCGTTCAATTTCAAGGAATAAGCATAATCCTGACGAGCATTATCATAACGTTTCAAACTTTCGAATGCCAATCCGCGATTATAAACGGCTTCGATATAATTTGTATCCGCTTCGATAGCTTTTGTAAAAAAGGCTACTGCTTCTTCGTATTTCTGTTGTTTAACCATATATATCCATCCTATATTATGCAATGCAAAAACATGTTTCGGATTGATTTGCAATATTATTTGATAGTTTTTTATGGCATTGTCATTATCCCCTACTTCTTGGTAGTACATGGCTAAGTTATATAACAATTGGGTATTTTCGGGTTGAATATTTAATGCATTTTTATAATAACTCACCGCTAGCGGATCTCTTTTAGTATGATAAACAATGCCTAATTCTTCGTAGGCTTCGAAATAGTCGGGATTTTGTTCAACGGCTGTCAGATAAGAACGTATGGCTGCTGTGGTATCTCCTTCTTCTTTATAAACCCATCCCCTTATAAAATAAGCCTTGGGATTAAAAACATCAATAGATAGTACTGCATTTAATTGCTCATGGGCTTCTTTATAGCGTTTATGCAAAAAATGCAACTCGGCCAGTTTCAAATATGCTTCCTTATTGGATTTATCCATCGAAATCACCTTTTCCAATATTTCTTCCGTTTCATCAATACGTTGCATGGCGAAATACACATCGGAAAGTTTTAAATAATAATCCGAATGAGTAGAATCCAGTCGAATAGCCATCAATATATTATTTAAAGCACTGTCTAACAAGTTACTACTAATATAATAATCTGTTAGTTGCACATATAAACTCGGATTGTCGGGATGTTTTTCCAATTGTTTATACACTTCGGCCACTTCTGCCGGCAAATGGGCATATGCATCCTGCTTTTGCTTGGTGTTTTTACAGCCAACAAGAGAAATAGAACAAATAATTAAGAAAACAAGAGGAAGTTTATGATTTAACATGTAGCAACAAATTATTTAATGGCTTCTTTGATTTTAGCTTCCAATTCCGAAAACAATTCAGGATTGTCTAATAACATTTGTTTAACCGTATCGCGACCTTGACCTATTTTTACTTCTCCGTAAGAGAACCATGAACCGCTTTTCTTTATCACGTTGTATTCCACTCCTAAGTCAACAATTTCGCCGACTTTGGATATACCTTCTCCGTAGATAATATCGAATTCGGCATTACGGAAAGGAGGGGCTACTTTGTTTTTAACCACCTTCACCTTCACACGATTACCAACGGCATTTTCCCCGTCTTTTAATTGCGATTGTCTTCGTATATCCAAACGAACCGAAGCATAGAACTTCAAAGCATTGCCACCGGTAGTGGTTTCGGGATTGCCGAAGATAATGCCGATCTTTTCTCGTAATTGATTGATAAATATACAACAACAATTGGTTTTGCTGATGGTTGAGGTTAATTTACGCAACGCTTGCGACATCAAACGAGCTTGTAATCCCATTTTCGAATCGCCCATTTCGCCTTCAATTTCACTCTTTGGAGTTAAAGCGGCAACGGAGTCAATAACGATGATGTCGATAGCACCGGAACGTATTAAATTATCGGTTATTTCCAAGGCTTGTTCGCCGTTATCGGGTTGCGAAATCAATAAGTTTTGAACATCCACCCCTAATTTCTCGGCATAAAACCTATCGAAAGCATGTTCGGCATCAATGAAAGCGGCAATGCCTCCCTTGCGTTGCGATTCGGCAATGGCATGCAATGCCAGGGTTGTTTTCCCTGACGACTCGGGGCCAAAGATTTCTATGACCCTGCCTTTAGGAAAACCATTAACACCCAACGCTATATCTAAACCCAAGGACCCACTCGAAATAACATCCATCTCTTCCGATGGCCTATCGCCCAATTTCATTATGGCTCCTTTGCCATACACTTTTTCCAAACGCTCCAGAGTAGAGTTTAACACTTTCAATTTTTCTGCATTATCAGCATTATTATCTTTTGCCATAGCTATTTAAATTATTAATTATGATTTTGTTTTTGTTCGTACAAAAGTAATAAAATTATACAATGCTTTCGTAAGTATAGATAAAAAATAAATTAAAAGAGAATGAAAAAATTAGGGAACCTAAAACAGAAGATAATTGATGAATCGCAATACAGTTGCGAATTACGCCTAAACACTCACGCATACTCTTTACCAACACTTTACGTACCTTTAACATATAGTTTCAATTAGCCTTCCAGTTTGAATATTGTTCTCAGTTTTAAGAAGCTCTCAGCTGTCAGCTGTCAGCTATCAGTTTTTCAGTGCGTTGATGGAACACTGATGACACGGATGCTGCCGATTTTCGCGGATTATTGAGATTTATTTGCCCACAGATTATCAC
>MWCE01000128.1 GCA_002069895.1 Bacteroidetes bacterium ADurb.Bin234
TAATGATACAATAACAGCTGATATTACTTTATTTGCTAAATGGGTATAATCTATGGCGGATATTAAAGTAACCGGAATCAATAGGAGCAACTCGCATGAGAATGCAATTTCTCATGCGGGAAGCCTTATTGTTAATGCAAGAAGAAAAGGGGATATATGGGAATTTGTGGGAGATAAAGAGTTATATTACGGAGAAATCTATGGATATTATACGCATCTTTATTGGCATACAAAACTTTCCGATAACGAAATTATTGCATTTAATCCTACTTTAACATCTGTTAGCTCTTATGGAAGAAGAATAGATATAATAACGATAAAAAGACCTGCTCAATCTCCTTCTTTTACAAAACCTATATTAGATTCAAACGGGTTAGCTTTTATAGTGCCGGAAGATGAGACAATGCTTTCCATCCATTCATTAAATGAAATATTAGTGGTTGATACCGATAAAAATAAATACTTCTTTTATTGGGATGAAACTGCTGAAAATTTTTTACGATTGGAAGATTTGCCGGAATTAGATGTTGAAACTTCAAAAACGGATGTTGGTTTTAGTTTTGGGAGTTGGTTAGTTGGAAATCCTATCCTTAAAATTGGAGGGACATTAAATGCAATAACAGACCATAACATAGAACAATCAAATAAATTAAAACAAAAGATTGAAAATGGATTATATGCCAATATTACCGAACAAGATGCTCCTTTTTGGTATTCAGCTTCTTCTACAGGGACTCAAATAACAGGAAGCGATCAAAAATTAAATGATGCTACATTAAAAACAACAACCATAATAAAAACATTTATAAATAAATTACATACGGAATTAATAAACAGGGATTATGTTTTCCCTGCATTTAGGTATCTTATTGCTTATGAATTAGTCGACGGGACTATAATAAAAATGTCCCCTATATTTAATTTTATAAAACCGTTTCCATATACAAATTCCAATAAGCCATATATGTATACATTTAAATGTTTATTTCCTATAACAAGTGATGATGCCGATAGAAATTATTATGTTGTTATGGGTGATGGCTCTACAATGCAAATGTATGGATACATCAAAGATACGGTTGATGTTACAACAACTTCAAAGATATACAAGGATTTTAAGTTTTGGCTTCCTTCGGAAGTAACAAGCCAAATGGATATTATAAATAAATGGGTTGAATTGGATATATTAAAAAGCATAAGCGTTTATATTACAGACCCAGATTCATATTTAAATACGCAAGATAGCGTTGTCCCTTTATCATCCTATTATGGAGCAGCCAATGAAATAATATATCCTTGTAAATGGAAAAATTTTAAATATCAACATACTCTATATGATGATGATGATAGATGTTTTAATGTGGCTCCCGCTCAAAATGTATTTTTTAAATTTGACGAAGAAAAATTATTTGATTCAAACAAAATATTTTATAAGGTAGGAGAATTTGATTTAAAAAATAAAGAGATTTTTTTTGAATTAAAAGGGGAACATTTAAAAGATGTTGTTACAAATGAACATTTAAGCATAAAAATGGATTTATCCAAAAAAGTGGTAAGCCCATTTAATAATCTATACAACCAAATGATTCATAAATGTAATGTAACCGATATAACATACATAAAAGATGTTTGTTTAGACCATACAACAGGATACAACCCATACACAACGACGACAGAAACATCGGATTTATTAAATAAAATAAGTTTAGATTTAAAGATAAAAAATAAATGGTGGAGATGGAATGGATTAAAAGATGCTTGGGGAACACAAAAAACTACTTATCCGGTAGGATTCCCTATGCTATTTATAACAATAGGAATACAGTCCACAACGTTTTACACTCAAGATATAGAACAAATAAATGTAGTTACAGAAATAGGAGTAGGAACAAATGATTTTGTCATATTAAAAGAGGATGTTGAATTTATTAAGATAGACAGTACAAATGCTATTTTAGTACCTTCTATTATAGGAGATTTTAAAGACGAAGTATTAACGCCTTCAACTGTTTACGGGGTAACATTAAATTTGTATAGCCTTTCACAAAATAGATATTATCACCCCGATTGGAAGTTATTAGAATATACATTAGCCGAAGTAACTGCATTAAAAAGGGTAGATTATGATGTGTGGGCTTATCAGTATATTACGGAAGCAAATACAAACAGGATGCAATTATCCGCAACGGATAATCCTTTAGTTTATCCTGCAGCCCGCTCATATCGTTTTTCAACAGAAAATAATATTGTCATAGGATGCGAAACAACATCAGTTGAATTATCAGCATATAAATATGGAGTGTTGCCTATGTATGTGTTTACTGAACATGGAGTTTGGTTAATGGAAACGGCGCAAGGAGATATAGCATATATTGCTCAACATTTATTAGAGAATGTAAAATGCTATAATAATACGAATTTAATTAAGAGGGTACACGGAGGGGTTATATTTTTTACCAATAGAGGGATGAATGTTATTGCAGGGAATACAATAAAATACATTCCTTGTTTATTGGAAGGAGAAGTAACCATGCCATGCCAATCCGATATAGAAACTGTTACAGGATTATCTTTCAGTGAAATAAATGAACAAATAAATAATATAACAGATGATTTTATCACAATAAATAGTTTTTTTGTTTATGATAAATTTTACAATGAATTGTTATTAATTGACCCTTCAAAGCATTACGCTATATGTATACAATTAGACGGATTGATATTTAGTATACGCAAGGATTTTCAAAAGGTATTGGGAAGTGCTAATTATTTTAACGGGTTTACAAGTTATGTAAATATAAATAACAACGATGTTTTAATAGCTGAGACAGATAATAATAGATTATGGTTTTATAATCAAAAAGAAACGGATACACCTAAAACAATAGCATACAAATACTTCAATAATAATTTCGTATTGCTTTCTACAACGACCATATTTAATCCTACCTATATAAAGATAGAACATGCTATTGCAAGGTTTGTTCAGACGTTAAATACAGGAGCTGCAAGTTCTATTTATCTATTTATTTTAGGGAGCAGGGATGGTATAGAATGGAAAATCATATCAAGTGGAATATTAACGGCAACAACAACAACAAGGGGGACGGAAATACGCAGGGGATTTATTTCATGCCGTTATTTCCAACTTGTATTTGTTCGTAAAGATACAACGCAACTTGTATCCGACAGCCGTTTTAACAACCAATTTACAGGGTTTTCAATAGAATCAAAATTAAAAGACAATAAAAACAAATTAAGATGATAAAAATAATAGATTATGACAGATTGCCACCAAAATATGACAGGGCTATTTATATTAATAAAAAAACAAAGGAATATTCCCTTACAAGAATATTTGGGCAATGTATGAGATTGAAATGCTCTGTTGCGTATAGAATATTCTTAATAAATCTATTAACAAATTCATCTGTAAAAAGTGTATGGAAAAACAACCAACTTAAAGATACATTAAAGGTGGAATTGCATACCCGCCGAAAAGTAATAGTAGATGTAAGTAAATATTTATTGAAAAAAAAATACCCTAAATTATACGAAATTCAAAAAGAAATAACAAAAAACATAATTGAAATTGAATAAGTGTTTTACTTTTGTTGAAAGTTTAAATATAAAAAATATAAATTGCAATGGAAAATAATGATAATAAAGGAGAAGAAATGGCAGTCGTAGAGAAAACGGAAACTACCGTAGTAACTCCTAAATCAAATAGACTTGCTGAAAAGCTGAAAAGCAGAGATAAGTATAAAGAAAAGGAATACCAAAACGAAGAAGAAACCATTAATGACACATTGGAATTGCTTGATGAACTTGAAGCATCGTCAATGGAAGCGGAAAATTTCAAGCAAGGTATGATGAAACTTGTAGAAGCTAATCCGATGCTCGCCTTTATTCTTAAAGAAGCCAAAGAAAATAAAAATATAATTTCTTCAATTCAATCATTATATGATAATCCCGAAGAAATGATGTTAAAAGAAGGAGATGATGGATACGATGACGTGCAATCCAAAATACAAAGTAGGCTTGAAAGGGAAACCGCAGACAAGGTTATTATGGATAAATGGGAAGAAGCCTCAAAAAAATTACCGGAAACATTCAAAGCGTGGGCGGATGCAAAAAATATTTCTCCCGAAGAAAGAGATGTGTTTGCCGACTTCTTGACGGACACAATGATTAAATTGGTTACAAGTGATATTGACGATATAATGCTTAATCGTATGTGGGAATCTTTCAAATATAAAGAAGATATTGCTGCATTGGAAGAAGATTTAGGCATATCGAAAGAAAATGCCACAGCTTCTGTGGAAGAAGATAAAACGCCAATGATACCATTACCGGAAGGGAATGTTGCCACGCCAGCAAAAGAAGCTCCTCCTCGCAAATTAAACCCTATGGAAGAATTAAGACAGGCAGGATATTACGAATAATAATTTAATAAAGATAAAAATAACTTAATTATAAATTTTAAAAAAAAGAGTGATGAAAAATAATTTAAGAAAAATTTTAGGAATTATAGGAGTGTTGGCTCTTATATTAACAGCTGTAGGAGTATCGTTTTTCAGCGATGCGATTGCAGGAGGAATGATTTTAGCAACAGGTGTAGCCGTAGCAGGGACTGTTACCACAGAAGCGATTGAAGCAGAAGCCGCTGCTATGGGGGAGAATATCATACGTGATGATTGGTCGAAGGAAATAACTAAGATTCGACCCAATGATGCCCCCCTTGATACCATGCTTCGTTCTATTGGTGCGCTACCGACAAATTCATATAAAGTCAATATGGCTTCTTTAGATGTTGTTTCCGGTAGTCTTGTAGTCGATGGAAATGTTGCGCAAAATTTAGCAGGGACAGCGGTTAATATCGTTGTTACGGCAGCTACTTTAAAAGAAGCATTAGTACATAGAGTGCTTCAATACGGTGATGCTACATTAGGAAAAGTTGTTGGATTATATATTGTCGGTAAAGATAAAACTACCAGAACAATTAGTTGTGTAGTCATTGGTGGGGCTGGAGCAGGAGACCAAATTGGAGCAGGAGGCATTTTAGATGGAACCGTATTATCCGTTATTGGAACGGCTAAATATGAAAACGATGCTCAAACAGAGCCTTATGCAAAATTGCCCGAAATAGACTATAACTATTGTCAGATTCAAATGGCGCAAGTTGAACAATCTGTTTATTCGCAAATGCAAGCACAAGAAATCAAATATGATTTATTAGACTTCAAAGATAATGCTTTGTATAATTTCCGTTTGGATTGCGAGCGTACACATTTGTTAGGAATTAGGGATGAGGTTATCGACCCGACAGATACCGATAGAAAAGTTTATTTGTCAGGAGGATATGAATTCTTTACCAAGACAAAAGCATATTATGTTCCCAATGAAACGGAAGCTAATGGGGGATTAGGACTTCAATTATGGAATCTTATCGGGAAAGAAGTTTTTACCACCAATGGGAGCCCAGAACGTGTATGTTTATTTGAACCTACATTTATGGTACAAATGCTTAAAACTATTGAAATGCAAAAGATGATGGATGCTGCACAAACAGAAATATTCTATGGCGTTAAATGTAAGAAAGTTGAAACAGGATTTGGCGTTATATATTTAGCAATGTCGCATGCTTTAACAAAAGCAAATCGTATTGGAGAAGCCGTTGTAATAGATGTTAAAAAATGCCGTTTGAAATATTTCCAAAAAATGCAATGGAAAGAAATTAAACTTGAAGAATCTGGACAATCCAAAGCAAACGCATGGAGATTGGAAGAAAGAAGTTGCTGCGAATTTTTCAATGTAAAGACAGGATTATGGATATATCCTGTACCCGCACTTCCTGGTGGAGCAAGAATTGTTAATTTATAAAATATTTCGTTCATTTGGGGGTGTATCTCGCACCCCCTTTTTTAAAAAAATTAAGTAATGACACAAAAAACGTATAGAAAATATAAATATAACACTTCGATTGCAATGACAATCAAAGGCATAAAAAGAACCATTAATTTCAAATCTATTGGAAAGAATATGTATGATTTCGTTACAACAGAGAAAGATGTACAAGATGCTTTGGAAAAATCATTTGAATTTAAAAAGACTTTTTATTTAGTTGATACGAAAGAATTACAGTCCGAAGAAGTTAAAGCTCCTATTGTTGTAAATGACGTTGCCGATGAAGACAAGGAATTGATAATTGACCCTATTGTTGATATTCCTATTGATATTGATAATAATGATAAAGATTTACCTATTTCTAATTTGGGAGAAGTTGCAGGAACTCACACAGAAGTCCCTATTAAACCGAAAGAAGCCAAGCCAAAACAACCAAAGAAACCCGTTTATAAGAAACCCAAAACTAAAAAATAATGTTGTACGAAGTAAGTAGATACGGAGAAAATAAAAAATACATTGAGAAAATCAATGATAATTTTAGCGAATCGCCGGAGATAAATGTTGTTATGGAAGAATTAAACATGGATGATTCTATGGCTGATATTTGCGAAAAACTAAACAATAATTTTTCTGCTTACAACGCAACAGGATTATACGAAGGATTGTATTATGGGTTTTACTCACAAATGAATATAGACCAAATGTTTAATATAATTAACAATAATTTTTTAATATTAAATCCGGCTGAAAGTTTAATATTTACCTAATATGGCAACAAGAGATGAAATAAAAGGCAATATACTCGCAAAAATGGATGAAATAAGTCCGTTCAGCAATATAGATGTTCAATGGGATACTCTTATTGAAAGCCTATTAAATAGTAGTATGAATAGCTTTTTAACTATTATTCCTATTCATTTAATAAAGCCTGTATTTCACGCTTATACTTCCCCCACTACATTTATTCACGGTACTGATGCGTTCCATGATTTAGGAATATTAAACTTGAATGATGATTTTTTAAGGTTTTCTTATGCTACCTGCATATATTGGTATAGACCTGCACGTCAATTGGGATTTGTAACAAGCAGGGATTATGACAGGCAATTTGATATACATACAAGGGCAGGAGTAGCAAAACCGAAGGTATTTTTAGACAGCATAAACGAATCAAACAAAAGACTTATAATAAGCCCTTTTAGGTCTAATTGGATAGCCCAATCGGATTTAAAGGTTTATTATGTTCAAAAATGTGAAACAGGGGCAGGGTTATTCCAAGTGGAAGATGTTGCGGATGAATTATTGGAAGGATATTATTGGTATGCTGCACATCAAGTTTTAACTACTATGGAAAGACCGGATTTTGCACAATCGGCAATTCAGAAGTATGTAGAATGGTCAATAAATAAACAGTAATGAGATATATAGTTTTTTCATACGGAGTAGATGATATTTTTGATTATATTAGGAGTGTAACCTTACAAAAGGTATATAATCCTAATGTTGATTCGGAAGAAAATGCACGTTTAGCCGAGTTATATGGATTGACTGTTGACGAAGAAGACTTTTTTTATAAACATTGTTTTAAGCCTGCCTGCGATGAGGTATTTACGTATGTTAAAAATCATACATTTGGTACAGAACCGTATGGGTTTAACGTATTGGAAGACCCATTAGACCCTACATCAAGGCAGATTGTTTATTATAATATGGTTGTAGGCGGAACACAAGATACAAATATAAAAAATGCTATATTGTATACTATAAGGGATTATGCTTTAAAGGAATGGTATAAATTTAAAGGGAATATAACATTAAAAGCAATGTATGAATTGGAATATAATAAAACATTAGATTCTTTAGTGTGGTATACAAAAGGAAATAATAATGATGAAAATAATATTAACGTTGCAAAAAGGAAAGGGACATTTAACTAATGGCTGATACAATAGAATACGAAGAAGGATTTGACTTTGGAGGCAACACAAGTGATGATGCCAATCCGATTGTTTTATTTAGGCAAGATGCGCAGAATTTAATTGATATTGTAGAAGCACAAGGGATGACTTATGAAAATACAATAACAATCATAAAAGCATTAGATTTAACGTATTGTCCTAAATATGCTTATTGTTTTGCAAATGATAAATTATATGAATATGTTGCCACTTCGATTGCGACCGCCGATGATATAGACGTTTTGATGCCTACAAGTTTAGTTGGCAGGTGGGTAAAAATAAAAGATTATTCAACAAGCGTTGGGGTAACAAAATCGTATGTAGACTTACAAGATGCAGCCACTTTGCAAGCTGCAAATGATTATACGGATGCTTATTGCGAAGAGGGGGCGGAGGTCAATAATATAACTTCTATAAGCGTAAACTCCGTTAATGTAGCCCCCGATGGTAGTAGAAATGTAGATATAACCGTACCGGAGAACACAAGCGATTTAAATAATGATGATAATTTTGTCGCAGATGCCAACTATGTACATACTGATAATAATTATGATAATGCAGCTGTTAATAAGTTGGCGGGTATTGCTACGGGAGCACAAGTAAATGTTATTGAAATAGTAAAAGTAAATGACGTGGCTTTGCCAATAGTGGCAAAAGCCGTAAATATAACAACAACAAAAGGGGATCAAGGGGATAGTGCGTATGATGTAGCCGTTGAGGAAGGGTTTGAAGGTTCGCAATCCGAATGGGTCGCTTCATTACAAGGGGAAAATGGTACATTATGGAAATATACGGCAATTACATTAGTAGTGGGAAGCGATGTTTTAGTAAATGATTTGATAGCCCCTTTTAATGTTGATGACCTTGTAATGAGTACTGATAATAACGTATGGGGTATAATTAAAAGTATAGCAGGAACGGATGCCGTCGTAACAGGATTGGGTCAAGGAGGAGCAGACGGAGCAGACGGAGCAAATATATTTATTGGAACGGATGTTACAGGAACAGGAAGTGGTATTTCTGCTTCTGTAATAGGCAGTAAGGCGGGAGATTATTATAAGAACTCAACTACATCGTTTTTTTATCAAGCATCAGCCCCCGACACATGGGATTATAAGGGTAGTGATAAGGGTGCTGACGGACAAGATGGACAAGATGGGGTTGTAGACCCTTCCGACTTGCAATCATTTCAACCTCCAATGGTAGATACGGATTTAGTCCTTGTAGTAAGGGGCGGAGAATTAGGAACTCTAACAGCATTAGAAGCAAAAGCATATTTTACAGCAGATTAATAACAATTTAAAATAATAACATTATGGCAGGAAATATAGATGTAGATTTATTGACAAGAAGCGGGCAAAGAAGTACCGTAAATTTAGGGAAATACGGTGATATTCCCGATTTAGCAACTTCCAACTTCTCTATATTAGATGATGAAGGGAGAAAAATACCTTTCCATGTAATAAACGAAGGAGAAGAAAATATAACTTTAAGCGTAAAATATCCCTTTGCGGAAACATTTCAAAACAGGGTATTTTTTGCGGAGAATGAAAGTCCTTATATGGTAGAGGAAATTGAGGCAAATGCAGCTATTGGAACATATTATTTAGCATGGGGGTATTAATATTATGGGATTAGGATTAAGTGGAGGTTCACGAGGACTAAGTAAATTTAAAAAACTTGTAGTTGGCATCGCAAGTAGTATAAAAACTACCATGACTGGAAATGAAACATCTACAACAGCATTATTAGCAGCAAAAGCTATCTACGACTGGGCGGTTGGAAAATTCATTGATAGTGCTAAGAAAGTAATATCATGGGCAGCAACTCCTTCA
>MWCE01000129.1 GCA_002069895.1 Bacteroidetes bacterium ADurb.Bin234
GCTGAATATTATGAATTGTATACATTAGAAGTTAATGATTATAAGCCTATTCAAACAAGATGTATTCAATTATCTAAACCGGTTAACTTTAATGATTTCTTTCATATACTTGCCATTTCTGATGATACCTTTAGATTGTGTAATCCATGTTATGTAAGCAATACATTGATTTCCTTAATTAATATTAATATTCCTCAAGATAAAAAGAGGGTATTTGAAACAAATGAAGACAGTTTATATCTAAAATATGAAATCGAACAATTACGTCAAGACAGTCTACAAAAAGAAGAAATCAAGAAAGAAAACGAAATAAAAACCATTAACTATACCGTTAAAAGTGGTGATTACTTAGGTCGAATAGCTGATAAATTAAATGTAAGTGTGGCTAATATAAAAAAATGGAATAACCTGAAAAACGATAGAATCAACATAGGACAACGCTTAATTATTTATAAAAAATAGAGTAGGGGAATAAAAATAAAAGCATACAAATCCATTTTTCTTAGGATTATTTTGTTTAATTTTACACAAAAAATAAAATAATATAATCATGCTCACATACAAAGACTTAGGATTAGTAAATTCAAGAGAGATGTTTAAAAAAGCGGTAAACGGTCAATATGCCATACCTGCTTTTAATTTTAACAACTTAGAACAATTGCAAGCAATCATCATGGCTTGTGTTGAAACGAAATCACCAGTAATACTTCAAGTTTCGAGTGGTGCAAGGAAATATGCCAATGCTAATTTGTTGAAAAACATGGCAAAAGGTGCCGTGGAGTATGCACAAGAATTAGGTTGTAATATTCCAATAGTATTGCATTTAGACCATGGCGACAGCTTTGAGTTATGCAAATCTTGTATAGAAACAGGGTTTTCATCGGTAATGATCGACGGATCGCATCTATCGTATGAAGAAAATGTAGCCTTGACACGCAAAGTAGTTGAATACGCTCACCAATATGATGTTACCGTTGAAGGGGAATTGGGCGTGTTAGCAGGCATAGAAGACGAAGTAAGTGCTGAAAATCATACATATACACGACCCGAAGAAGTAGAAGATTTCGTTAAACGCACGCTAGTAGATTCCTTAGCCATATCCATAGGTACGTCACACGGAGCCTTTAAATTTAAAGTTAAACCCGGAGAATCCATCCCGCCATTACGATTCGATATTCTCGAAGAAATTGAAAAACGCATACCAGGATTTCCAATTGTCTTACACGGAGCATCATCCATACCGCAGGATATTATAGCCGAGATTAACAAATACGGTGGTAATATTCAAGATTCCGCAGGAGTTCCGGAAGAGCAATTACGAAGAGCTGCTAAATCAGCTGTATGTAAAATTAATATTGATTCAGACGGACGATTGGCTATGACAGCTGCCATAAGAAAACATTTATCGGAGAATCCTAAAGAATTTGATCCAAGAAAATATTTAGGACCGGCACGAGAAAAATTAAAGAATCTTTACGCTCATAAAATAATTAATGTGCTAGGCAGCAACAATAAAGCTTAACATATAATAAGATAGGAATTTAGCTTATTATCCTTTTTTTGAAATATGCTATTTAACATAATGTAAATTATGGTTAACAAATTTATATGTATCTTTTGTAATTCATGTTATTGATTCACTTTGGTGTATTTTAATTATTTTATCATGTAAGAAATCAAATTAATGTTAGTTAAGTGTCGAACAATAAATATACTTATCCATCGTTTAAATAAAAAAATATCCTTATGCACAAGCAAATATTTTTATTTTTCTTATTACTATATAGTTACAATCTATGTTCGCAATGTCGAACCGATTCAGCTCACATTGCTCATTACGATATCAATCTGTCTATAATCGATTTTAACAATAAACAAATTCAAGGATTTACCGAAATAAAAGCTGTTTCTAAAATCAATCACTTAAACCATATCAATTTAGATTTTGCTGCATTCAATATCGATTCTATAACGATTAGTGATGTTGTTACTTCTTTATACACACATAGTAACGAGACACTTAACATTCAACTGCCTGATAATAAATCGGGTGATACAATAAGTATTCGGATTTATTACCAAGGAACACCTTATGTAGACGATTATTTTGGAGGTTTTTATTTTTCAAGTGATTATGCATTTAATATAGGTTGCGGTTTTGTGTCAGTTCCCCATAATTTAGGTCGCGCTTGGTTCCCTTGTTTCGACGAATATTGGGATAAATCCACTTATACTTTTAACATACGTACCGAAAAACACAAAACGGCGGTATGCGGCGGATTACTGAAAGACTCCCTTTATTTACCGGATAGTACTCGCTTGTGGATTTGGGAATTAAACTCCCCCATCCCATCCTACTTGGCTTCAGTTGCTGTTGGTGAATACCTTGCGTTTAAGGATACTTTTCAAGGCTTATCATCCACCTTGCCCATCGAAATCTACGTTCCTCCTACCTATTTACCATTGGTAGAAGAAACCTTTAGATTGTTAAAACCTGTTTTGCGCAATTTCGAGAATAAATTTGGAGCCTATTCGTGGAAACGTGTTGGTTATATAGGTGTTCCCTTTAATAAGGGCGCTATGGAACATTCCTGCAATATAGCCTATCCTTTCTTTGCCATAAATGGCAATGATATGTATATGTTGTTGTATGCACATGAGTTGGCTCATTCTTGGTTCGGCAATCTGATTACCTGCGCCACGGCTGAGGAAATGTGGATTAACGAAGGTTTTGCAAGTTATTGTGAAGCCATTACAATGGAAAAGCTATTCCCTAACAGCGATCCCGAATTGGATGGATACAAAAGTCATATGCGTGATTTACACCGATATGTTTTGCAAAACACACATCTAAAAGACGAAGGTTATTATGCTTTAAACAAGGTTCCGCTCGAATTTACATTTGGGTCCACTTCATACGATAAAGGGTCATTGGTTGTTCATACTTTAAGGCATCAACTCGGTGATTCACTTTTCTTTTCAGGAATGAAATCTTTATTAAACCATTTTGCCTTTTCGACTTTAAATTCCGAAACGCTTTTCTCCTACCTCTCTCAAAATATTGGAGTTGATTTGACTTATTTTTACAATGCATGGGTCAATCAGCCGGGATTCCTGGATTTTTTGATCGATTCTATTCATTCTACGGATATAAGTCAACAATACAAAGTGTATCTTCAACAACGCTTGCATCAGGCACAATACTACGGAAATAACGTTAAACTTGATCTAACTTTCTTTTCCGATGACGGACAAACATACACAGAAACAATAAGTTGCTCAGGTTCTTATGATTCCGCAACTGTTTCAATTCCTTTTTCACCGCTTTTTGGTGTGGTGGATTTTTACGAAAAATTATCCGATGCTTGTATAGATTATAACATAAATATAAGCAGTATTGATGGCTATCAAGCTCCGGAGGCAAATATGTCTGTAGAAGTGGATAATGTATTTGACACGGCTTTTATTCGCATAGAAAATCATTTGGTTGCACCCGATACTTTAAAAAATGACAATCCCGACATTTATCGCATATCCGATAGTCATTTTTGGAGAATAGCATATTATCCTCATGCCGCTTTGGAAGGTAGCTTTTATTTTAATTATGAAGCTTATGAAAACAATTTGGATTATAATTTAGTACAAGGCTATACAAAAGATGATATCATTTTACTCTACCGTCAGGATGCTTCCAAAGATTGGAAAATCATTCAAAGTACACAAAGAGGCACTGTGGCAACCGGAAGTTTACAAACCACAAAAATATTAGCCGGAGAATATTGTTTAGCCATAGGAAATAAGGAGAACATATCCATTCCTGCTATGGAAGGAATAAATAACTATTCCATTTATCCCAATCCCACTTCCGATTACGTGGATTTATTAACAGATGATTTGAATTTGGAAATACATTTATTTGATGCCGACGGCAAACTGCTCTTGTCTTCCCCTATCCTTTCCAAATCCACTCGTATATCGTTAAAGGATTATGCCAAAGGAATTTATATTATAAAAATAGTTAAGGATAAGCAAACTGTAAAATATTTTAAAGTAGTGAAAATATAAAACAATAACCTTTCTTTTTTATATAAGCTTAATCAATGATTTTTAACCGATCAACATCCAATCTAACCTTTAACCAATTCGTTAATTGTTGCCTTTGCTTTTCATCGGGTTCGTAATTCCAGTTAACAAACAAAGTTAATATTGTGTCTTGTTTCAGGGTTTGAGTATTAATATATATCATATTTTCAATGGAAAAAGTTTGTACACAAGGATACTGCACCGCCATTTCCTTGGCTATTTGAAGCTT
>MWCE01000130.1 GCA_002069895.1 Bacteroidetes bacterium ADurb.Bin234
ATAAATTTTCTCCATCATTTATCACTAATTGGGATAATTTTACCCATCTTATATTTTCAAATTAAAACCACATTCTCGCAGTTCGCAAGACAAGGCGCTGATAAAGGATCAATTAAAAAGTAAGAATCACTATTGTCCGATAAAAAAATAAAAAAGATTAATAACTGGTCAACCAAATTCAGGCATCGACAGGTATTTCCGGCACTTCATATCCAACCTTTATTATACTATTGGTAAGTATAAACATGGCTAAAATCGCCTAAAAACAGGGAATTTTCAAATGAGCGAATTTCAAGGGTTTTTGATTGAAATCCAGCAGTTAAGTGTTGAGCGTCGGTTTGAGATAAAAACCGATTAGTTAATTTTACGGAACATTTTACGCCAACGGATTTTTCCTTCTCCCCAGTCTTTGAATTTGTCGAGCGAGAGCCACACAAAAGCGGTTTTACCCACCACATGGTCCTCGGGTACAAAACCCCAAAAGCGTGAATCGAGGGAATTATGGCGGTTGTCGCCCATCATCCAATAATAATTCATTTGAAAGGTGTAGGAAAGGGTTTCCTTACCGTTGATGTAAATTTTTCCGTCTGAAAGCTTTACATCATTATTTTCATAGACACAAATTATTCGTTCATATAACTTAAAGCTTGAATCGTTGAGGCTAACTGTGGTTCCTGCTTTCGGAATGACAATAGGCCCGAAATTATCTTTATTCCATCCGTATCGTTTATCATAAGGTAAAACATCGGGGTCCCATTTCCCGACAGAATCGATCAAAGGAAAGATGTAGCTTATATTTCTAAAAGTCTTTATTTGATTCAATTGATTTTGACTTAAACAGGCAAAATCAAATCCCGGATTGGATTGAAAATCTTCTTCGTTGATATTTAACTTCTTTCTGATGTTTGGATTTAGCCCTGCGCCGTTATTATACAATAAATAAGACAATTGCATATTTTCGGGAACATAAGCCGCTTGATCGTTAATAAATAGAACGGCGTTTTTAATTTCCAATTTATCGCCGGGAAGAGCCACGCAACGTTTGATATAATTTTCACGTTTATCAACCGGACGTGCTTTGACATTGTATTCTTTCCAAACTACGTCTCTTCCTTTGCCTATATAATAATCGGCACCGTATTTTCTAAACAAATCATCGTATCGACATAAGGCACCTTCCGACATATAATACTTATAGGCATATTCATTGGGGTTTTGAAAAGCTCTTTCCATGGCACGCACCACCCCGTAATAACTTTCGTTTTGACGTTGCATGATAACGGTGTCTCCATCGGGATAGTTGAAAACAACGGCATCGTTGCGTTTTATGCTTGTACTACCCGGGAATCGATAAAAAGGAAGTTTTATCCATTCCACATAGGATTTGGTGTATTTGGTTAAAGGCAGGGTGTGGTGAACAAAGGGGAAAGCGATGATGGTTTGCGGGAATTTAGGGCCATAAGCAGTTTTCGAAACGGCTAAATAATCACCTACCATCAAGGTTCCTTCCATTGAAGAAGTAGGGATTTTATATAATTCGAACATAAAAGCACGAATAATATAAGCAGCCACCACAGCGTAAATAATGGCATCAATCCATTCACGGGCTTTTGTTTTCTCTATATGTTGTTCTTTTTTGTTTTTTAAATATTCTGTTTTCAATACACCTATACGCATGGAGGGCAGTTCGGAACGTTGATAATATTTTTCTTTTCTTGAAAAGCCCAAATAGGGTATGTAAACAAAAGAGAAGAATGTCCCGGGTATTAAAACCAAGTAGGATGTTTTACCGTACATTCGTATGGTTTTCCATGTCATCAACATCAACATAAAAATGCTTAGATAGGGAATAACAATAAAAACAAACCACCACATGGGGCGTTGAAGCACTTTTAACCATATATATATGTTATAAACGGGCACAAAGGCATACCAACCTTTATAACCTGCTTTTTTAAAAACCCCGATTAAACCGATAAAAGTACCGAGGAAACAAATCAAAGTGTAAACGACTAAAAAACTTAAGGAGACTTTCATGGTTTCTATTTTATGTTAATAATGTCTTTCATATTAAAAACACCTTTTTTCCCAATAATCCATTCAGCAGCAGTAATTGCCCCTTGTGCAAAGGCTTTTCGATTAATGGAAGTATGTTTTATTTCTATTTGATCCATAGCGGAAGAATAGGTAACGATATGAGTTCCTATATTATCTTCTATGCGTTGTGATTTGATTGATAATTCCGATTTCACATCATTAATTTCGTTTATCCATGTTTCTTTATGTGAAAGATATTTAATGATGTCGTTAGCCAAAACGATGGCGGTTCCGCTGGGTGAATCTTTTTTAGCTGTGTGATGTGTTTCTTCAATGCTCACATCATATTGTTCATATCCGTTCATTAGTTGAGCTAATATACGATTCAGTTCGAAAAACAAATTTACTCCCAAGCTGAAATTTGTGGCATAGAATAATGATTGATTCATTTCCACACATTTTTGTTTTACCTCATCCAAACGTTCATACCAACCGGTTGTCCCGACAACAACAGGAATATTATGTTCAAAACATTTATATATGTTTTCAACAACCGCATTGGGTGTTGAAAAATCAATTGCTACATCAGCTTTCATAAAATCGGGATAAAAATTCTTCCAGTCATCGGTTTCATCGATATAGGCAACAATTTCATGTTTTCTTTCCAATGCAACTATTTCGAGTTGTTCACCCATTTTTCCGTATCCGAGTAAGGCTATTTTCATGCTTAAAAGTTAAATTGAAGTGTTAAACCAAAAGGATTTTGTATATGTGAAAACGAATAAAGATTACTATTATTGTAGCATGGAATTATCCGCATCGACAA
>MWCE01000131.1 GCA_002069895.1 Bacteroidetes bacterium ADurb.Bin234
CAATCCCAAATCATTTTGCAAAGCCAATGTCAAAGCAGGTTCGAGGGCAAAAAACATAAACACGAAATCGGGGGTATTTACGGCATATAAACCGGGATAATTTTTCGAGCCTAAATCGCTGATGTGTTGATATATGCTATTTAAGTGTTCTTTTAAATAACCTGCCTTTTCGGTTTCGTCGTCGGTATTAAAATAACGCTCATAAGCAGTTAACGACACTTTGCTATCGATGATAAAATTTTTGTTTTCCGGTAAATTGATGATATAATCGGGACGCAAATTACTTCCTTCTTCCGTTTTAAAATTGGGTTGAGCTAAAAAATGTACGCCTTTCTGCAAACCTGTTTTCTCCAATAACAATTCCAACTGGCATTCTCCCCAATCGCCTTGGGTCTTACTGTCGCCTTTCAATGCGGAAGTTAATTTTTGTGCATCTTCACTCATTTGACGGTTGATATTGATAATCTGCTCGAGTTCTTTACGCAGGCTGGCTTTTTCACGGGTTTCGTTATTATAAGTTTCTTCCACTTTCTTTTCAAAAGTTTGTATTTTTTCTTTTAAAGGATTGAGAATGGTGCTGATTTTTTCTTCATTCAATTCCGAAAACTTTTTTGTTTTCTCATCTAATATTTCGTTGGCCAAAAGCTTAAACTCTTTGTTAAGCTCTTCCCTGAGATTCAATATTTCGTTTTTTTGATTGTCGAGTTTTTCGATAAAAGCTTCATTTTGTGTTTTATATTGCGCAATCAAACGGATATTGTTTTGTATTTCCTTATTCTTTTCTTCTACGGTTTGTTTGTTATCGTTTATTTCCAATCGAATATCTTCCATCCTGTTTTGCAGTGCCTGATTGGTGGCTTTTAAAGAAATCACTTCGTCCACTTCTTTTTTTAACTCTTCATTTCGCTTATGTAATATTACATATACCAAACCGGTCATTATCAAACCACTTATCAAACCTATCAAGAAAAAAACAATATTCATATCTTAATTTTAAATAACACGCAAAGTTACATATTTTTTAAGCCACTTCTACATCATCCATTCATAATTCATAATTTATCACTCAACTTCTTCATAGGGAGTGAAACCCTCATCATCGTCATCATTTTTATTTGAATTGCGTTGGTCATGTTTATCATATCGCATCACCTTCACGGAGCCTATACCTTCAATAATGGATGTAGTTAGCGACACCAAAAAGCCGAACAACAAGGCCCAAAAGAAACCGTCGACTGTAAAACCGATAAGCATAAAATCAATCAATTCTATGACCAAAGCATTTATAATTAAAAGAAAAAAACCAAAGGAAAACAGGGTAAGCGGTATGGTCAGGGCTACCAAAACAGGTTTAATAAAAGTATTTAATAATATCAAACTAATACCTACAACAACTGCTGTAAAAATCCGGGGTTCTTCTATATGAATTCCTTTCTTTAACAACCAAGCGGTAAACAATACGGCAAAGGATGTAATTAACAATTTTATCAAATAAAATTTTATTTTATATTTCATTATATGACATTTAACATAAGATTATTTAAACTAATTTATAACGTTTACCCGGTAAACATTCGATATAACATTTACATTCGAGCGAAAGTAATAGAACAGATAAACGTGAAACAGGTATATTTATTTTAGCCGAAAGTGAATCAATATCTATCATATCTTGTTGTTGAATATGTTCGAGAATATTTTTTTCTTCTTCCGAAACATCAAAAAACAATTTTTCTTGCCGGTTTTTCTTTTTGGATTGATTGTCATCCCAACGCATCAAATCAATCACATCCTTAGCCGAAGTAATTAAAGCGGCTTTGTTTTGTTTAATTAAATTATTGCAACCTTCGGAAGCTGCATCTCCTACCCTACCCGGCACTGCAAAGACATCTCTATCATAAGAGAATGCCAAATCGGCAGTGATTAAAGCTCCTCCTTCTTTACGAGCTTCCACCACAATAACGGCATCCGACAAACCGGCAATGATTCGGTTGCGACTGGGGAAGTTAACGGCATCAGGACCAATTTCGTGCATATATTCCGTAAGCAAGCCCCCTTTTTTTAACATACGACCGGCTAATTTGCGATTCGATGCCGGATAAATCATTTGCAAACCATGACCTAACACGCCAACGGTTTGAAGGTTATGATGAACGGCCGATTCATGTGCTATGGTATCAATACCGTAGGCCAAACCGCTGACAAGCATTACATCCACAGAAGCCAATCCCTCCATTAATTGTTTGGTAAACGTAATCCCGTAAGAACTCGCTTTGCGCGTACCCACAACAGCCAACACTTTGGGAACATTCCATTCCATATTACCTTTTCCAAATAAAATTATCGGTGCATCAACACAATGTTTTAAGCGTTTGGGATAATTATCTTCCGTTATGATATAGGTATTAAGGCCGTGCTTCTGAATGAAATCCAATTCTTGTTGCACTTTTTCATGAACAGCGGATGAAATATGTTGCAAATTATTTACTACACTGTCGCCTATCCCGTCTATTCGCAATAATTTTTGTTTTTTCTCTTTGAACACCGCTTCGGCACTGCCACATTCCATTATCAATTTACGTGCCGTTATATCTCCTATCAAAGGTATTTGCGACAATAACAGTGTGTGATAAATCAAGGTTTGTTCTTCGCTCATGTAGCTTTTTTGTTTGCAAAAATAGCATTTATCTTTTTATTTCTTTCATTTTCTTAAAACAAAATCCGAAATACTTTATGAATATTGGATTTTCTTATCAATATATTTGGAATGCATAAGTCTTAACACACCCATATAATCCATTTTAAATGATATGTTGTCACCAACTTTATAATTTTCGGCATTATTGCCTAAATCAACCACAAACATATCGGAACTCCCTCCAACTATTGAAACATTCTCATCTATCGGACTAAT
>MWCE01000132.1 GCA_002069895.1 Bacteroidetes bacterium ADurb.Bin234
CAAGTAAAACCCATATCACCGAGACCTTTTTCCAGATCGGGATGGGGGGTGTCGATACATAATATTTTCTTTGTCATAATCCCTGTGTTATGCATTGGCAACTGTAAGCCTTAAGAATGCAATACTTTCTTTAATGTTATAAATTCTTTTTTATATATAATATAAATGTAAAGAAGCAATAAGCCAGTATTAAAAACGGTTTTTATCATGGTGGCATTTGAGCCGAATAAGTCAAAAGGAATGATGTAATAACTGAGTATAAACATTCCGACTGATACAGCCACATAGAAAGCAATTTTTTTCAGGTTATAGGCTATGGGATAGAACTTTTGTCCCAAGGCATAAGAAGCAATCATCATACAAAAATACGTAATCAGATGAGCGATAGCCGCGCCGGTATAACCTATTTGAGGTATCAATAAGAAATTAACCGTTAAGGTGATGAGGGCACCACCCATGGAAATATAAGCACCGTATTTTGTTTGGCCGGTAAGTTTATACCATATACTTAAATTATACACTACACCCAGCATCATATAGGCTAATAACAATGGCGGAACAATATGCAAACCTTCATGATAGGGTTTGCTGACGAAATATTTGATGAAATCCAGATAAAGGGTGGTAGCCAAGAATATAATCAAGCAAACAATAACGAAATAAGTCATAACCATGGAATAGGCTTCTTTGGCATCTTTCTCTTTGTATTGAGCAAAAAAGAAGGGTTCGGCAGAATAACGAAATGCCTGGATGAAAAGCGACATGATTACCGCTATCTTAAAACAAGCACTATACACGCCTACATTATACATGGCTGTATCCAAGCTGTCGGACGAGAGGTTTTTGATTAAAATACGGTCGATGGTTTCGTTAACAATACCGGCTAATCCCAATATCAATAAAGGCATGGCGTATTTCAACATGCGTTTGATAAGCGGCCAATGGATCTTGAATTTTAATCCTTTGCAATATCCCAAAAGCAATAACATTTGTAAACAGGAGGCGATAAGATTGGAAATAAAGATATAGCCAACACCTACTTCAGAATTATAAATACTTGAAAAGAATGCCGTTCCAATGCCGTTGCGTATCATCATCGGACAAAACCAAAGGAAAAATACATTGAAAAAGACGGTAGACAGGATGTTGAATATCTTGATAGAAGCAAAACGTATCGGTCGGTTTTCGGCACGCAGGCGGGCAAAAGGTATGGTGCTGAGAGCATCCAAACTCAGTATGATGACAAACCAGCGTATATATTCGGGATGCCGGCTGTATTGCAACAGATCGGCTATGGATTGAGAGAATAGCAAGCCAAAGACAATGAATAGGGTAGAAGTGATGCTAATGGTCCAAAATGTACTGCTGAACACCTGTTGTTTGTTTTCTTCCATGGATGAAAAACGGAAAAATGCCGTTTCCATTCCGTAGGTCAAGAGAACCATGAACAGTGCAACCCAGGCATACATCTCGCCCACCACACCGTAACTTTGAGGATTCAGGAAGATATAGGTGTGGAAAGGTACCAATAAATAATTCAATAAACGGCCTATAATGGTCGTGCCTCCGTAGATGATGGTTTGATTGGCCAATTTTTTGAGCTGAACCATTTTCCCTTTCGTTAAATCAATGTTCTTTATTATATTTTAATTGACTGCAAAAATACTAAATATTGGATAATACGAAGCAGGCTAATTGGTATTATCCTAAAAAACTTAAACGGAAAGGCGGAAAGGATTTATGATTTCTTGAATTGGTTCAAGGCTAATTTAAGGGAGAAGATATGAGAATATAAAGCGATGGAGATATCGCCTAAATCGGTAAGTGCATAATCAATGGTGAGGACTTTCTTGATGGTGAGTCCGACGCCTATATTTACTTGACAGGTAACGATATTCTTCCCGTCGATATCGGTTTCTTTTTGTAAATTACCCACACCGGTGCGGAGATAAACAATGTCTTTATACCCGAATTCAAGACCGAGGTGTGGGTCAACGGTAAAGACTTTGGTGGTGAGTATGGTGTTTCTCTTTCCTCCGAAGGGGCAATCCAAATCGATGGTGGTCATGGCGGTAAAACCTTTTCCCAATTCGAAATCACGTCCGAAACCCAAGGATAAACGGGGGAGGGTAAGCTCCAAGCCGTTTTCGGGTAACTCGTTACCAGTAGCAATAAACACTTCTTTCATCTCTTCGGGGATTTGATGGGCCCATGCATTGAAAGTGGAGGTGATGTCGCGGGCCATCAAACCGAATTTCCATTTTTTTATTTCATATTGCAAACCCCCGTCTAAGCCGAAGCCCCAGGCATGGGCAAAATCGCCTATGCGACGATGAACAATTTTAAAATTAACACCCACATTTAACCCTTCAACCGCTAATTTGCGGCCGTAAGAAAGCAATGCCGCCCAATCGGCTACGGAGAAATAGGTGATGCGGTCGTAATTTACATTTCCTTGATTGTCGATAAGTTGGGTTGTGTTTAGAATGCCGTCAACACCGAAACGTATCATGGTAAATCCTACAGTCTGACGCTCGTCGATGCGGTAGGAGATACCCATATAGTCGTAATTGGCAATATTGGCAAAATAGGCTGCATGCATCAACGATATTTGATATTTTGTTTTAACATTCGCCAAACCCGCCGGATTCCAATAACCGGAAGTTACATCGTCGACCATGGCAACCTGAGTGTTTGCCAAGGATAAACCTTTGGCACCGACACCCAAATTTAAAAACTCGTTGCTGTATTTAGCCTGTCCTTGCAGTGTTTCAGCAGCAACAAGAACAAGTAGGATTAATATATATGCTAATTTATTAACTTTCAAATAATAACTGTTTCCTACATCAACGCACTTTATTTAGCTTTATTTTATTAAGGGAAATTATTTTTCGCAAACAAACTAAATTAATTAAAAATTAAGAATTAAAAATTAAAAAAGAAATCGCCCACAAATTACTCAAATTAACACAAAAACAAAGTACTATAACTCTGCGTTCTTTGCGTAATATCTCGGCGTTCTCTGCGGTTAAAAAAAAGTGAAGAGAACAATTAAAAATTAAAAATTAAGAATTAAAAATCCGCATAAATCCGCTGCATTCGCGTCATCTGCGTGCCATTTAATCAATTAAAAATTAAAAATTAAGAATTAAGACAAAAGAGATAAACACAACCTACACTTATTTTTTCGGAACGAAAAAAACTCTCGGGACTCGGCACTCGGGACTCGGCACGAAAAAAAACAATTAAAAATTAAAAATTAAACTTGATACAACGCTCTGAAAAACTGATAGCTGAGAGCTGACAACTGAGAGCTTCTAATGAAATATCCTAAAAAAAGTGGACACAAAACAACGTTTTTTTATGCTTAAAAAGAGGGTGTTTTTACTTCCTTTTTTTGAGACCCCATTCTCGTCGTCACGAGATTGGGATCTCGTCGTCACGAGATTGGGATCTCGT
>MWCE01000133.1 GCA_002069895.1 Bacteroidetes bacterium ADurb.Bin234
GGTGAATTTTCGTCGGCAATTGAACTTAATGCCGTTCAACGTTCTAATCCCGAAATGCAAAAACGTGCTTATAATGTGATACGTGCCATGGCCGAATCGGATAACAATCCGATAGTATCCTTGCACGACCATGGTGCCGGCGGGCATTTGAACTGTTTGTCGGAGATATTGGAAGATATTGGAGGAGAAATAGATATCAATAAATTACCGTTAGGAGATAATACACTATCAGCTAAAGAAATTATCGGTAACGAATCCCAAGAACGCATGGGTTTGTTGTTGAAGGGAAAAGATGTGGATTGGATGCAAAAGGTGGCGGAACGTGAACGTGCTCCTATGTATACGGTGGGGAAAGCTACTGGCGACCATCGTTTGGTATTCTCACAAAACGAGGTCAAACCCATTGATTTGGATGTACAAGATATGCTGGGAAATCCGCCTAAAACGATTATCGTCGATCAAAGCGAGAAAAGCACTTATGCTCCTGTGCCTGTTTTCCCTAATAAAACGGAAGAGATTATTAAGAAGATGCTTCGTTTAGAATCGGTTGCGTGTAAAGATTGGCTTACTAATAAAGTTGATCGTTCGGTAACAGGCAAGGTGGCAGCACAGCAATGTTGCGGTTCTTTGCAATTGCCCTTACAAAATTTGGGAGCGGTAGCAATTGATTTTAAAGGAGAAAAGGGTATAGCCGTGTCCATGGGTCATGCACCTGCCGTTGCTTTGATTAATCCGGCTCATGGATCGATGCTTTCTATTGCCGAAGCGCTTACCAATGCTGTTTGGGCTCCTTATACCCATGGATTGAAAGGCATTTCATTGAGTGCAAATTGGATGTGGCCTTGTAAGAACAAAGGCGAAGATGCTCGTTTGTATAAAGCCGTTGAAGCAGCGAGCGATTTTGCTTGCCGGCTGGGTATCAATATCCCGACAGGTAAAGATTCCTTGTCTATGACGCAGAAATATCCGGACGGGAATGTGGTTTACTCTCCCGGAACAGTGATAATCTCGGCAGTAGGGGAAGTGGAGGATGTTAAGAAGATTGTTAGTCCCGTTCTTCAAAATGAAAGCGATACTATTTTACTTTATATCGACTTTTCGTCCGATACGCTGAAATTAGGAGGTAGTGCCTATGCACAAATAAATAATAGTTTAGGAAAAGAAACCCCTTGCATTAAAGACAGTGCATATTTTATTAAAGCATTTAACACGGTGCAATACCTCATTAAACATAAAAAAATATTGGCCGGACATGATGTTTCGACCGGAGGTATGATTACCACTTTGTTGGAAATGTGTTTTGTTTCCCCCGATGTGAGTTTGCATGTAGATGTGAGCATTATGCCCGACAAACAACTCACAAAGATTCTATTTGCTGAGAATCCGGCCGTTATAATTCAAATTGAAAAAAATGATAAAATTCTTGAATACCTGCGTAAAGAAGGCATCCGTTTTTATGAAATTGCTGGCTTATTGAATCAAAAGATTAAACAAAGAATGGAGCTTGTTTTCAAAAATAAAATGCTTGTATTTGATATTGAAGAATACCGAAAAATATGGTTTGAAACATCATATTTATTAGACTGTAAACAAAGCGGCGAGGAAAAAGCCAAGGAAAGATTCGATAAACTGGGGAAACAGCCTTTGCATTATGTTTTTAATTCAAAATTCAACGGAAAAATCCAAAAGCAAGAACGTTGTACACAAGCAGCCATTGTGCGTGAACAAGGGACCAATGGCGATCGTGAAATGGCTTATTCGCTTTATGCCGCCGGTTTTAAGGTAAAAGATATTCATATCAGTGATTTAATAGAAGGAAGAGAAAACCTCAAGGAAGTCTCCATGCTTGTTTTCCCGGGTGGATTTGCCAATTCCGACGTATTGGGATCGGCCAAGGGCTGGGCCGGTGCTTTTATATATAATGAAAAGGCAAATAAAGCCTTAAAAGATTTCTATGAACGTAACGATACTTTAAGTCTCGGTGTGTGCAACGGTTGTCAATTAATGGTTGAATTGGGTTTGTTATATCCCGATCACAGTTTGCGTCCCAAGATGTTACATAACGAATCGCATAAGTTTGAATCGGCTTTTGTCAATGTAGATATCAAGCCGAATCATTCCGTAATGCTTTCATCTTTGGCCGGCAATCGGTTGGGGGTATGGGTAGCCCATGGCGAAGGTAAGTTCGATTTACCTTTATCTGAAGATAATTATTTTATTCCTATGAAATACAGCTATTCCGATTATCCGGCCAATCCTAATGGCTCAGCTTTTGATGCAGCGGCAATTTGTAGCCCCGACGGTCGTCATTTGGCCATGATGCCTCACCTCGAAAGAGCTGTATTCCCTTGGCAATGGCCTTATTATCCGAAAAAAAGAAAATCTGATTTTTTTTCTCCTTGGATAGAGGCTTTTGTCAACGCCCGATTGTGGATTGAAAAAAACGGAATGATGTAATTTATAAATTCATAATTTCAATGAATAAACAAAAAATAATATGTGATACATTAATATGGTACAATATTGCTAATGGAAACATTAAAAAGGAAGAATTAAAAGATTTATATCTTATAGGAACTGCTGTAAATATTGCTGAAATTGCCAGGAGTTCTCACCTTAATAAAGATAAAATTAACTTGTTACAAGAAGTAATAGATGCATTAACTAATTATCATGATATAATATATGTTAGTAATCCATATGACCATATTATTTCAATTTTTTATCCTTCTTTTGAACCCAATAATAATTATACTAATAATATGTTGAATGATTTTGAAAAAGTTTTACAAATAAGAGATTTTGATAATATTGATTGGGAAGAAATAAATAAACATAGACAATATTTAAATAATAAACGGCAAGAATACAGCGATATAGTTAATGAGATTCTAATGGTTTCAAGAGAACATATTAAATTCAATCATTTAAAGAAAAAACATAAGAATTGCAATTTTAAAGATACATGGAAATCTTTTATTATTAAAATTATTGCAAATTATTCAAAAAGAGAATATAATCATGAATTTATAATAAAGGAAGATGATATAAGGTGGTCTCGTCTTGATTTTTTTCTTTCGGTTTGGGATGAGTATTTTAAATGTTTGGATATAGAAACTAATAGAAAATTTCATAATAATGACTGGGAGGATTTATTTAACTTAGTGTATGTGCAACCCGGGTTTAAATATTCGACTCGTGAAAATAAATTTTTAGAGATTATAAAAAATAATAGAGATATTAGTAACTATCTTTATGAGTTTAATTTTTATTAAGACCTTTATTCCTTTAAGCAAAAATATTTTTAACTTCGCCATAGTAGACACCCGAAAATTTTTCATTAAATAGATTCCTATCAGATATAATAGATTTTCGCATAATAGTACAGAAAATAAATATTATATAAATAATTCGAGAAAGAAAATTTGTTACAAGATAGTCCTTTCTATTTCGGTTAAAAAAGAATAAAGCTCCGTTGAAAATGGAACGTTGACGGATGCTCAACGGAACGTCTTCCGTTAGCCAACGGATGCTGATCCGTTTTAATCCGCTGCTGCATCAAATGATGCAACATTAATGTTATCAAGTAAACATTTGTTGTTTTTCGCTATAGAATTATATCAATGTATTCTCCATATAATTAAAATATTCCTGATGGAATGTTTAGCTCGGTAAAAAGAATAGATACAGATAAAAAAACGGCATGTCGTAGGTATGCTATTTTTAATAAAAATGTTCGAACATAAAAATAAACATTGTGTCTTTACGTTTACATGATAAAAAACACAAACACCTTTCATT
>MWCE01000134.1 GCA_002069895.1 Bacteroidetes bacterium ADurb.Bin234
AAAAACAATACCATTACCTTTATTTCTAACACCGGGAATGCCTCGGATGTGGTTATAGGTTCAAGCGGAACAGCTTTGTTGTTGAATAGGACAGGAAATTTGATATTTAAAAATCTAACGATAGGATTAACATCCTCTACAACTACTTACGGAGTAGAATTGCAAGGGATGTGTGAAAATATATTATTCTACGAATGTGATATTAACACCTATACAACATCATCAAGCTCATCCTATATAGCTGTAAGATATGAGAATACCAGCGGTTCGTCCGATTATCTTAAAGATGTTCATTTTATTAAAAATAACATTAATGGCGGATATTATAATATGCGATTGTATTATCCCGGAGGAAGTACAACCAATATGACATCTAACGGCATGTCGGTGATTATCGATAGCAATAATTTTACCAATGCTTATTATTATGGTATTTATACTTATTACTACGGACGTTATCCGAGTATATCCTATAATACGATTACATCGCGCAGTTCAGGATCTGTAACATCTACATGGTATGGTATTTACATTTATGTATACCATAACATAGATTTATTGGTTGGTAATAGAATCAAATCAACCAATACCTCCATTTCTAATCCTTATGGTATATATATAAGCCAGTATTATAATTACACCAGCTATTCCGGAAGTGGTGCAGGATTAATTGCCAATAATGAAATCATATTATATGCGGGTAGTTCTCCTTACGGAGTTTATTTGTATTATCCCTACTCTAATGTTCAGTTTGTACATAATTCAATTTATATGTATGGTAGCGGAAATCCTTATGCTCTTCATAATTATAATTCGTCAACCGCTTATCGTCCGGTTATAAAGAATAATATCCTTGCCACTTCAGCAGGAACATCATCTTATCCTATATATTATAACAGTTCTTATTATGATAACCGTTATTTTGATGTGGATTATAATAATTATTATTCTACCGGTTCTAATGTTGGTTATGCTGGTAGTGCCATGACTACGCTTGCGAACTTACAAATGGCCACACAACAAGATGCTAATTCATTAAGTGAAAATCCGAATTTTGTTAATCCGACCGTTGATTTGCATACAAGTGGGAGCACAATGATAGTGTCGCCATTAGCAGATGATGACATAGATGGCGTTATAAGACCTAAAATCACTAATATGGGCTGTTATCATGATTATGTGCCCTTAGCTGTAGATTTAAAACTCGATGCTTTGGTTTCACCTTCCGGTCGTCAACTTACACCTCATGTTCAAATGCCTATTGTTGTTAGACTTTATAATTTAGGGGGAGATACTTTGACTTCCTGTCAAATTGAATGGAAGATTAATAATGTGGCACAAACCACCTATAATTGGACGGGTTCATTGCCTTATCTTGATACGATTAGCGTACAAATAGGTACTTATACTTTCAACTCTGGTTTGTCAACCATCGAAATCAATACCTCTTTACCTAATCAAGGTGCCGATAGCAATTTATTAAACGATACGATAATAACTTCTATCGTCGGTTGTGATTCCGCCTTTGCCGGTGTTTATAGCGTTGGAAGTCCTACCAGCGATTATGCCACTTTGGAAGAAGCGTTATTTATGTTGCAAGAATGCGGATTAAGCAGTAGTGTTGAATTCCAATTAGAATCAGGAAACTATGATGCTATGTATTTTATGGGAGCCATACCGGGATCCGGTAGTGGAAAAACCATTACAATTTCTTCCATAAGTGGAAATCCGGCAAGTGTAGTTATTCGTAACGCATCCGGTGGTGTAGCTTTGACATTGAGTAATGCTAAATATTTGAAGTTTAAAAATGTAACCATAGGAACTACTGACAATACAACCACTTATGGTGTTCAGTTTATAGGCCTGTGTGAAGAAATTGATTTCTACGGATGTAATATATATTCATCTATCACAACCACAAGTTCCAACTATGCAGCCGTTTTCTTTACCGGTTCCGGAGATAACTACAATACGCTTAGGGATGTAAGTTTTATCAAAAACAATATCTCAGGTGGTTATTATAATATGTATTTCTATCATGCCGGTGGTTCGGTTTCAACAACTGTTGCCGGAAGTATTACAATTGATAGCAATACTTTATCAAATGCATACTATTACAGCATTAATACTTATTGTATTTGGTATTTCCCGAGTATTTCTTACAATAAAATTACCAATCGTTCTTCTAATGATGCTTTCTACGGAATGTATATATACTATTATACCACGGTTGATTCATTGGTAGGTAATAAAATTCATATTTCTAATACAAACAGTACAACCTATGGAATTTATGCTTATTATTATTTGAATTATAACAATTGGGGTACCGGTGGAGCTTTATTTGCTGCCAATAATGAAGTGATTATTACCAATGCTTCAAGTACAGTTTACGGTATATACTCCGGTGGTACTTCAACTAATACAAAAGCCGACTTTTTATTTAATTCGGTATATATTTCGAGTGCTTCCACCGTTTACGCTCTATATAGGGGGTATTGTTCATCCTCATATATGATTTCGATGAAAAATAATAATATATATGTTACCAATCCTACAGGTACCGTTTATATTCTATATGTGTATTCCGGTTATGAAAGCACAAGCTACGGCAGTATAAATTACAATAATTACTATCGTAACGGTGGCGGTACTACCTATTTTG
>MWCE01000135.1 GCA_002069895.1 Bacteroidetes bacterium ADurb.Bin234
TGTTGTTTTATTGTGGATTATCTATTTTATTGGTCGTCAAATATCCTTTAATTTGGCTTTGTTGGGTTTACAACCACTTCATTTTAAGGGACTCATAGGAATAGTTTGTGCTCCTTTAATTCATTTGGATTTTGATCATATATTTAGTAACAGTACTTCCATGCTTTTGATAGGCTTCGGTTTGTTTTTTTTATACAAACAAAAGGCTGTTTATATATTTTTCTTTATTTATGTGTTAAGTGGATTATGGGGATGGTTTTTTGCACGGGGTGGCTATCATATCGGTACAAGTGGCTTGATTTACGGTATGTTTTTCTTTCTTATCACCTCGGCTTTGTTGAAACGTGAACGCAGCCTCATTGCTTTTTCTT
The DNA here is from genome assembly GCA_002069895.1 of Bacteroidetes bacterium ADurb.Bin234. GTDB lineage: Bacteria > Bacteroidota > Bacteroidia > Bacteroidales > WCHB1-69 > UBA5266. Next base: position 372 of record MWCE01000135.1, read on the forward strand.
TGATAATAACCTTTCTCTATGGTGCCATAGTGTGGGGTTTCTTTCCCGATTTCTTTCCCGGAAAAAATATCTCATGGGAAATTCATACAACCGGTGCACTTGCCGGTTTTATTGCCGCTTTTTATTTTAAGCATGACGGGCCTCAAAAACCTGATCCCTAATGTGATAATTATGAAACGTTTATTTGTAGCCATAAAAATTCCTTATAATGAAAAGTTTTCAACAGCTTTTCAAACTTTACGTCAGTCATCCAGTAAATTAGATAAGATTAACTGGATGGATTACGAGAATTTGCATATGACATTAAAGTTCCTTGGCGATACAGAGTCTAATCTGATTTCTTCCCTTGAAAAAAGTATAGATGAATTGACAAACAGTATATCACCTTTTCCCATAACCTTAAACCGTATCGGAGCCTTCGGCAGCCGTTATCAACCGCGGATTATTTGGGTGGGAACTGATGTTATAATTAAGGAAATAAATTTGCTACATAAAGGATTGGAAAAACGTATGCGTACCTTTGGCTTTAAACCTTCCTTCGGTAATTTTGTTTTCCATGCCACCTTAGCCCGCATCCACAATATTGATGATAAGAAGTTTTTTTGGAAACAAATCCAAGCTTCCGCTCCCTTGTTTAACTTTACGTTCGAAGTCAAGGAATTAATCTTGTTTGAGAGCATTTTGCATAATCAACACACTCCTGAATATAAGTTGATAAAACGCTTTGAGTTGAAGGGGTAATAGGTTTATGGTATTATGATTTTAATAATAATTTTTCATATAAAAAGGGCTGTTTTATTCAGCCCTATAATACATATTAATAGTGTGTTTTTTATTTAACTATTTCTTTTGGCGCACATGCATGGATTACAACAAGTGTTGCTTTTCCTTTTGTAGTACTAAGAATGCTATCCATTTCGGCGATGATAGCCATGGATTCGGTAGGGGCATAGAAAAACCAATCAATAAATAAATAATAGTCAGATTTTGGAAGCATGGATTCATCAAGGGTCAGATCATTTAATAGAAGGATTTTATTGTTTATAAGAAATTGATGCAGTGATATTCGCTTAACAATCGAAGTTTTATCGTTTATGGTTTCTATTCTGTAAGGAAGTTTACGATGAACAGAGTCTCTAATTAAACAATTTGAAATGAATTGAGGCAATGAACTGTAACAGCTTGGAGCAATAATCTCTTCTCCTTTAGCATTAAAGCAATTCACGTTTGGAAGAGGAAATATGATTGAATCTTGCGATCTATTATAATATGTTAAAATGGAAACATTGTCAAATCCAATATATGAAGCCACAAATTCACAAATTTCATTCTCTTTCTTAGTTTGTATGGTATCGAAATCGAGAGGTTTAATAGCAATATTATTATCTATATTGTTAGTACAAGATAAACAAAAAACTAGAAATAAAACAACCCAAGAATATTTCATTTTGTTAATATTTAAAACGAATGTTCAATTTCATAAGCCCATGCTCTTACAGTTCCTTCAGAATCTAAAAAATATTCTCCTATAGGAATAAGTTGACTCTCCGGAAGAACTCCTAATTCATATGCTAATTCTTCATGCAATGCAATAGGTGAATTTAATGTTAAATAATTTGAATTAAACAAGGAGTTTTGATTTGTTTGACGTGTATCAACAAGAAAAACTAAGCAAGGATTTTCACATAAAACGCCTTCATTAAACTTAAATAAATAACCACCAAATATATCATCGTCATGCGGAATTACAGGAATTAATCCTAATGGATTATCGTCTGTTGGTTCTTCAAAAACAGACATAGATGCCCCTATTTTTACGACTTTTGAAATGTGGCAAATAGCATCTCCTGGAGTACATCCTGTACTTATTTTCGAATATAATAATCCACCAAGAATCTTTTCTTCGGTATAGTAATAATATCCTGTTCTATAAGTGATACTGTATTTAACTCCTGCTTCTATCTCAAATCCTAAAGCCCTAGCCGCTGAAATAAGTTGACCACTTGTAGGAACGAATTTTTTTTGAATACTTTTATTAACTATTTTATTATTGTCTTTAGTTTCTTTTTTACAAGCAAGAAACATACTCAATCCAATTATTGAAATAAGCAAAATTGCTGTTATTAACTTTTTCATTGTTGTTGAATTTTTTGATTTTTGTTTTGATTATTTAAATTGTGTGTGATTCTGCGTTTTCATTATTTCTTTAGCATCTATTTGTTTATGAACATTTTTGTGCTACATTTTTACGCTCGGTTTCACACAAATCCTACTGTATTTGCTAACTCGTTTAGCGGTTTCTTTTTTGTTATATTTTTGATCTGTGCGGGGAACCCCGCTCAATAAATGTGATTACTTCCCATACATAAGAAGAGTTTTTAAGATGTATGAGTAAGTGGGGGGGGTGAATATCAATGGTTTAATGTTGGCCTTTGGTTGTTTCTCTTTATTCAAACACAGAGGAAAAGGTAAAACCGATACATAAAACACGGAAAATAAAAACAAAATCGCTTTTACTACGGTCGGATGATTGTGTATGTTCCAAATGCTTGTCATCTTCTACTTGTTTCTTATTTTACGTTGCAAATATATAACTTATTTATTACCTAAAACGATTTTTTTTGAAATATTTTTTATATTGCTTGTTTACAGGAAAATAAATTTTAATTCATAATTGTATTCATTCTGTAGAGAAAAAGATATTATCTTGAAATAAAACAAAATAAGGAGCATTCCTAACGGAATGCGAAGATAATGTTAGATTAACGCATTTTTTACCGAGCGAAACATTCCGTAGGAATGTTTCGCTCGGTAAAAGAATTAAGAAAGATGAAAACAGGCATGCCGTAGGTATGCCACGAATTAACAAAATGGATAATTCTTAGTATTCAGTGCCTATGGCATGACTGTCGTTTTTACAGTTTAAAGTCAGGGGGTGATTTGGATTCACCACCTGACTACTTGATGCCCTTTTAATCAATAAAATCCATAGTTATAATAGCTACTATATCAACAATATACGTTCCAGTCCTAGAACACCCCTTGAAACACACTTGTTTGCGAAAATCACTGCTGTGTTTGGGTGGCCAAACACAAGTGTCTCATGGGGAGACACACGTCTCTCCCGGCGAAACACGTGTGTTTCAAAACGAGACACGTCAGTCTTTTTACGAGACACGTGTGTTTTAAGGGGGTCACTAGGGCTACAAGACGCTTATAAATATCACATATTCGCAATATAATAAACAGGTAATTTTCAATTGAAATATCAACATAAAATGCATGTTTTAACAGTAGAAACAAATGATGTAACCGTAGAGACGTTGCATGCAACGTCTCTACAGTTGTTTTTATTTATTCTCTTTGTAAAAAACAACTGTATTTATTAACATCATTTTGAATAAAGCCTTCTTTGTCAATTTTATTCATTGTTCATAATTCACTTCTTCCCTTTTAAGAAATCATCTATTTTTGTTTTTGTATACTCACTTATTTCAACATTTTCAGATGATTGAAATAGTTTTTTGTGTGAAATGTATTGGCATTTATTCTTTTTAGTGTCGAGTAGCAGAAGCGACGGATAATAAGAAATGTTGTACTTTTTTGCATATGTTTTTCTTTTATTATCATGTATATCATAAACGATTTTAGGTTTTATATCTGAAAAAACATTCTGAATATAAGTGGTATTGGAACGCATCCCGCTAATTTCATATGAGTATCCTTGTATCATTATAACCAATTCTGTATTAGGATATATTCCGCTGATATATTTACAATATGAAACCAATACTTTCAAACAAAGACTACAACCGCCGCTATTATAGTATATAACAATAGATTTCGAGCTATCGCTTATTGGAATATTTGTATTGTCAATGTTTTGTGCGATAAAATTAGATTGGGTGTTTCCTTCCCATGATAAAAATATAAGCATTGAAATCAATACTATGTTTTTCATAGGATTAAAAGTTGTGTGAATAGATATAAATAGATAGTATTGGATTTTTTTTCAAAAAATAATTTTTGTGTTGTTCTCGATAATCCGACATGGAAAGACCAATGGGATTTATATCCGATGCGTATTTTCTAAATACAATTATTTGATTATCGGTAAATAGATATTGGTGTCCGGATAAAAATGACAATCCAAAAGAATGTTTGTCTATTGTATCGTTGTATGAACGAATGCCTAAGAAATCAATAATGCCTTCTTTTTTAAGTACAAATTTTCCTTCGCTTCTTTCCCATATGTCCATTTTGGACACAGGCGTTTCGTTCTTTTCATAAGGAGAGAGATAAATACAAGCTACTTTATTTTCGTTAATAAAATACGTCCAAACTTGTTGATGTATAGAAGGTAAATGTTTTTCTACTTCTTCAATGATGCTCATGGCTTCCTCTTTGGGATAGTTGCGATTAATCCTATCAATACTTTTATCTTTCATTCTAATCCAATCAAGATGATGAGCTTCTATGTGATTTATCGAATCCAACTTATGATTAAAGATAATCGAAGCATAATCACGTCGGTGGGAAAATAAGATTTCACCATTTTTAACATCGATTAAGTGATTGGGTTGAAAGTATGAAAACAAGGGATGTTGAAAAGTGGGATTGATTTCTTTTAGTCGTTTACCACTTTCAATGTCGTAGGTTAAGAGTGAGACGGGAGGTTGTTGTTTGTTTTTAAGACTATAAATAAATAAAGTTTTGTCATCAAGAAAACTACCGTAGGAAATTGTTTTTTCGACTTTTATTCTTTTGTCAAATATAAATTCGTTGTTTTCCTTTTTAAAAACCAATACTTGATTGAAAAGTCCTAAACATATATAGGATGTGTTATATGCTATGAAATAAAATGATATGCTGAAATTTTCTTCCATCCATGAATATAATCCGGGATAATATAAGTATTTGTAATAACTTTCATGATTTTGCAAATCATAAAAATACACCTTTATAGTGTCTGTTTTTAAGTATATGTTGTAATTGGTGAAAACGAGGGTGTTTTTCCATAAGCAATATACCGCTTGAAAGTCGCTTCCACTTTCTTCAGGAAAAAACAAAACCGTATCCAATTTCACATAATCGTTTACGTATGACAACTTCTCTTGAGAAAATGAAAATGTGCTGCCACATAGGAAGATAAATAAAAATATGATTTGTTTCATAATTGGTGGTTTAAAAAATAAAATGATACAAGTCTTTTATTTTAGAAAACAAAGATATGTTTTTTTTAATTACTAAACACTATTGTCCGATAAAAATTTAAAAATAGTTAAATTTAATTTTAATGCATTGAATATCAATTGTGATATTTTTG
>MWCE01000136.1 GCA_002069895.1 Bacteroidetes bacterium ADurb.Bin234
CCAATATTATCTGGAAATGGTGGAAGATGCAGCCGAAAGCATTGGCAGTCTATATAAAGGGAAGCATACAGGAACTTTCGGAAAAGTTGGGGTTCTGAGTTTTAACGGCAATAAAACCATTACAACAGGCGGTGGAGGCATGCTACTTTTTCAAAACGAAGAACTTGGCAAATTGGCCAAACATTTGTCCACCCAAGCCAAGGTTCCCCATCGTTGGGAATTTGTTCATGATAATATCGGATACAACTATAGAATGCCGAATATAAATGCAGCATTGGGTTGTGCGCAAATGGAACAGTTGGATAATTTTTTGGCTAACAAACGAGAGACGGCAGAAAAATATAAAACCTTTTTCGAAAGTTATCCCGACATAACTTTTTTCACCGAACCCAAAAATTGTCGATCCAACTATTGGCTAAATGCAATTATCATGAAGGATAAAGAGAGTCAACGAGAATTTCTACAGTATAGCAACGATAATGGAGTCATGACACGGCCGATTTGGGAATTGATGAGCAGGTTGCCGATGTTCAACGATTGTGAAAATGACGGTTTAGCCAATACCGAATGGTTTGCCAATAGAGTGATTAATATTCCAAGCAGTATCCGGATTTAAAGAAAATAAAAAGGGAACATGAATAAGATTTTAGTAATCTCTGTTCATCCTGATGATGAAACGTTAGGTTGTGGTGGAACATTGTTAAAACATAAGGGTAATGGGGATGAAATTAATTGGCTTATTTTGACTAAGGCAAATGACAAATTTATTTCTACTCCTAATATAGAGCAAATTCAAGCAGATTTTGTGAAGGAAGTTTCTATAAAATACGGGTTTAAAGATACTTTTCATCTACCTTTTCTGGAAATTGAATTAGATAAATATCCATTAGGAGAAATTATTCGTGAAATTTCAAACTATATCGACCAAATTAAGCCTTCGGTAATATATTTCAATCATTATAACGATGTTCATTCCGATCATCGGATAGCTTTTGATGCCATATATAGTTGTACGAAAAGTTTCAGATATCCTTTTATTACTAAGATTTTAATGTATGAAACGTTGTCCGAAACAGAATTTGCTCCGGCATTGCCATGTGCATCATTTACACCTAATGTTTATGTAGATATAACCGACTATTTAGACCAAAAGATTGAAATAATGAAACTATATAAAACAGAACTTATGGAAGAGCCCTATCCACGAAGTATCAGTTCAATAGAAGCTTTGGCACGTTTTCGTGGCAGTAGAGCAGGGGTAAAATATGCAGAAGCATTTATGTTGTTGTATGAGAAGATATAATATAGAATATTCTCTTTATTTACATGGTAAATAAATTCAATGAATAAATACATCGAACTTTTAAAAAACAATATATCTAGGCTTAAAAATGTATCTTTATATTTTTCTGCATCCCTAATACAGGGACTAATATCTTTGGCTATCAATCCTTTGATAGCTATGAATATGTCTTATTATGACTATGCGCTTACAGGTTTTTATACCTCATTTAACAGTTTGATATTGCCTTTATTAAATCTAATGTTTGGCCAATATTTTAACAGGCACTATTTTAAATTGAATTCTGAGGAAGAAAGAAACGATTTGGCCGCTAAACTTGTATCTACGAGATTGATATTCAATCTTTTCGAAATTGTTTTCATACTTATGGTTTTTCATATGTATGCAAAAATTCAAAATATTGAGTTTCCCGTATATCCTTATGCTATTATTACTTTTTCAACGATTATCTTTAATAACATCTACGATTTTTATTTATTAAAATTAAAAATGAGTAAAAAAGCAAACAGCTTTTTTAAAATGTCCCTTATTAATATTGCTTTATTATCGGGGTTGTCTCTTTTGTTGGTAGTGGGTTTCAAACTGGGTGCTTTAGGAAAACTCGGCGCTTCTTTGTTTACATCAGTAATTTTATTTACTTATTTATTACCCAGACTGACTAAAAAAATTATAATTGATAGAAAGATTTTCATCGATGCATTTAAATTCACTTGGCCACTTATAATTGCAGGGTCTTTGGGCTATTTTTTCACCGGAGTCGACAGGGCTTTCCTTCTAACATTGGATGATACAGTTCAATTAGGTTTATATAATGTAGCAGTATCCATAAGTGGTTATATGATGATGTTTCAATCGTCGCTAAATAACACTTTTCAACCCGATATATTTGAGGCAGTAATAAAAAAAGATAAAAAAAAAATAATCATAATATTAGGAGGCATAAATTTGCTTAACTTGATACCAATAGCCCTGTTTATTATTGCTGCACCATTTATTATTAAGATTCTTACGGCAGGAAGGTTCACCGAAGCTTATAACTATGCCAGAATTTTATCTTTAAGTAACGTTACAGCCGGAATTTATTATGCCATATCCAATGTTATTGTAGCTCATGGTTATCCAAATATTACGCTATTAGGCAAGATAATTGGTTCAATAATCAGTATATTCTTGTTCAAGTTTTTAATTTCAAACTTTGAATTTTATGGCGCGGCATGGGGACACGTTTTGTCATTCCTCGGAATGACAATAGTCTGTTTAATAGTACTTTTCATTAAACAAAGAAAAAAATAAATAAATCCAAATGAACATCGGAATTATAACTTTTCATTCTGCACATAATTATGGAGCGATGCTTCAAACTTTTGCCCTACAAACCTATCTTAAAAAAGAATTAGGAATAAATGTGGAAGTTATAGATTTTAGAACAGAAGCAGGGATTCAAGCTTATGAGATCTTCAAAAGGCCCAATACCTTACGTCAAT
>MWCE01000137.1 GCA_002069895.1 Bacteroidetes bacterium ADurb.Bin234
TGAATCATAAAATGTAGAAGCAACGATTAATGCAACCGAATTTGTAGAAAAGTTGTTTATTTCCCGCCATGCCCCTTTGGGTATAAGAACTCCGTTATATGAACGGTTCAAACTAAATAATTGTCTTTCCCTACCATTATCAATTATAACATCGAAACTACCTGATAAAGCTATAACAAACTCTTCTGTTTCACGATAAGCCAATCCGCCACGGGTTTCGCCACCCGGCACATCATAAATCCAATGGACACGTTTTATTTCGAAAGGAATTTGATTCAAATTCTCAAAAAAAGAAAGATTTCCTCTCTCGTCAAGGAATTTTGGAAGATTAATTTTATATGTGTTTATATTTTTCATATTAAACGATGTGAAAAATTCAGTTCAGGTCTTATAATTCCCGGTTTTTGCCCCAGCATTATATCTCCAACACCTTCATTTGTAAATTCAACTTCGAACATATAAACTAAATCTCCCCAAAGCACATGCGCTTCATTTTCACCAAACCATACTCTAAAATAATATCTTCCTGCATTTAATAATCCGGCGGGTATTCTGAAGCTAACTTCCTGTTCTCCAACGACTGAATCTTTATGTTGAGAGAAATTCATCCAACGATGAAAAACAACGATATCTTCAGTGGTTCTTAGTTCAAATGTTACATCTATCATTGCATTCGCCAGATAATTGTAAAAAACTAATGAAACATCGATATCTGTATTAATGGTTATGTTGTGTCCACGTGCAGCTTTCACTTCCATGGAACGAATACGAATCTTATCGTTACCCGGTGCTATGTTTAGATTTTCGAAATACAGTTTTTCTGTTTTTTGGTAATTTGATACAGTATAGTAATCCACTGCATCTGTTACACTACCACTGAAATCAATCATACCATCTTTTAATACAATACCTGTTTTACACAAATTTTTAACAGCTGCCATATTATGACTCACAAATAATACTGTTCGCCCCTCCCCTTTGCTTACATCTTGCATTTTCCCTATAGCTTTTTTTTGAAATTCTGCATCGCCTACAGCTAAAACTTCGTCCACTACAAGTATTTCAGGTTCTAAATGAGCAGCGATAGCAAAACCTAAACGAACAGTCATACCCGATGAATAACGTTTTGCTGGTGTATCAATATAGCGTTCAATACCAGAAAAATCAATTATTTCATCAAGTTTTCGGTTAATTTCAGCCTTCGTCATTCCCATAATTGAGCCATTCATATAAATATTTTCCCGTCCTGTCATTTCAGGATGGAAACCCGTACCTACTTCAAGCAATGATGCTATTCTACCCTTAGCTTTAATTATGCCTGTGGTAGGAGCTGTTACCTTTGATAATATTTTCAATAATGTAGATTTTCCTGCACCGTTTTTACCAATTATGGCAAGTACATCGCCTTGATTTACCGTAAGATTTATATTTCTTAAAGCCCAAACATAATCACTTTCACCTTTACTTGCACGGTCGTTTACTTCTCCAATTTTCAAATAGGGATCTTCCTTTCGTAAAATATTGACTGTAAACCAGCGGTTTAAATCATGACTAAGGGTTTTTGTTGACACTAAACCCAATCGATATTGCTTACTAATATTCTCGAATATAATTGATTCAGACATTAATTCAGATTTTCAAATTACAATTTTTTATTCACAATTACTCCATCTTGTTTCAGAATATAAGCCGGATTGCCAACAACAACACAATTATCTGGTATTGATTTATGAACCACAGCGCCTGGTCCTATTACACAATTATTGCCAATTGTAATACCACCAAAAATTACTGCATTAGCTAATATTTCTACATTATCTTTAATTGTTACTCTTTTACCGTTTTTATAACCTATTGTTACATTACTTACAATTCTGCAATTTTTACCAATCGATTCTGCATCAATAATTGTACAATATGCGTGAAATAATAATAAACCTCCACCAATAGGTGTTTTAGTGAGTGAAAGATTTTGCATCCCCGGTGCAAGAAATTTAATTAACCATTTTAATTTACCAATTCTATGATAAAATAAAGTTCTAAAAGATTTATTGTTGTACAATAAAATAAGTAATGCAAAAATATCAGAATTTTTAAGTGAATACTCTTTTTTGTATGCTTGTAAATCTTCACGTATTAACGTTTTGTTTTTTGAAAACAAGAAGATGATAAGGTGCGGCCAAAACCTGATAATATTTACGAATGCCAGTATGTTTTTTAATTTTCCCATAGAGCATTTTATCAATTATTAAACACACAATTGTTATATATTTTTATAATCTCATTTACAATTTTCTTATTATCATACCTGCTCATTTTGTCACGTCCGTTTGTTCTGCCTTGAAATAAAAGGGCTTTTGAAATGGCTTCTGCTACATTTTGAGGTTCAAAATCAGTTAAAAAACAGCCTTCGGTTTCTGCTATAATTTCGCTAATATCAGCCACATTTGTTGCAACAATCGGACAATTGCATGCCATTGCTTCTTTTACAATTTGAGGTGAACCTTCGCTTTTTGTGGGTAACAACATTAAATCGCACCCACACAAAAGATTTGTAACTTGTTCGCGATTGAAACCTTTAAGTTCAATCAAGTTTATGTTTTTTTGTGGAAGTAAATCAATAGCTGCTTTTGCAAGCGGATAATTCTTTCGCAAGTTGGCAAAACTACCACCAAACAATATATTTATCTGATTATCTGGAAGATTCATGATTTTTTTTGCCTCTTCTTTGGGTATAACATTAATTTGATTTAAGTTTATTCCACAAGGGATCACAACTGATTTTTTCTTTCTTTTGAAGAAGGTTAAATCATATATATGCTGTGCAACATAAATATTAAATACAGAAAATAAAGATGCTATTGATGAAATTAAATTGCCTTTAAATGTAAGCGTTTCACCATTATGAAATGTAATTACTACAGGCAACTTCCTCTGCAAAACTGCTAATGCCCCACTTAAACCATAGTGAGCGTGAACAAGCTGAAAGTTACTTGAATTAATTTTTTCATTAAGAGCTTTTAAGTTACTAAGATAGCCTTTAAAACCTTTACCTTTAATAGGAAAGTAATCAACCTCAATACCTTGTCGAACAAGTTCATCGCCTTGTTCGAGTATAAATGGCATAATTTTTCCGGAATTAGCACTGCAAATGATTAGCACTTTCATAAGTTGACATTTGTTAAGTTTTAAGAATGAGAACTTAATATGTTTAGCATTAGATAAAAGACATTAAATCACCACGATGTTCATTAGAAAACATTAAATCAAGTTTTAAAATAGATTATTAAGACCTATTTAAACACATAAATGAAAAAAATCATTTTTTTATGGAAAAGATGTTCCTAAAAAAAAGGAACGTATAAAATAACAACTTGTTCTTAGTAAAAAACACTCTTACAGTAGGTTTTTGAATTTGTTTTCCATAAAATTTTGCTCTTTTAAAATCGCCAGTGTTAAGCGAGAATGCCAGGAAAATTTTATTTACATGTTCATTCCATCTTGCCTCATCGTATTTTACATCGGTTGGAAATTTTTCGCACACATATTTATACATCATTTTTTCTCTTTCGTACCGTTCAGTTAAATTGTTGAAACTGCTGGAGCGAGTAACAGAAATATCGGAAACGCAATATGTTGCAGTGGAAACAGGTAAATGAAAAAATTTGGTAAATTTAGCTATTTGCATCCAGGTAACCCAATCCTGAGTGGGAAAATTGTATTTAATGTAATCGTCAAGATTTACATATTTG
>MWCE01000138.1 GCA_002069895.1 Bacteroidetes bacterium ADurb.Bin234
TAAAAGGTAAAAGGTAAAAGGTAAAAGGTAAAAGGGAAAAGGGAAAAGGGAAAAGGGAAAAGGGAAAAGGGAAAAGGGGAAAGGGGAAAGGGAAAAGTGAAAAGTGAAAAGTGAGTCAACGCATAGAATAACAGACAACTGATAGCTGAAAGCTGAGAGCTTCTTAAAACTGAAAACTAAGAAAGCCGTAAGTTGTGTCGGGTATGATAAGAAATTTTATATTAAAAAAATAATTTTAAACTGGCTTCGTTAGGAAGATATATAAATTATAAATACTATGCTTCGATTTGAAAATGAATATATGTTGTACGGATTATTGCTGATACCTTTTTTTGTAATACTCTATCTTTATATTCAGATTAAGCAAAAAAAGGCATTGAAAAGCTTTGGTGACATTCACTTGATAAAAGGCTTGATGCCCGATGTGTCGCAGGGGATGAAGTTAGTTAAATTCATACTGCTTTGTTTGGCATTTGGTTGTTTGGTATTGGCCATTGCCAATCCCCAAATAGGTTCCAAAGTCGAGAAAGGTAAACGCAAGGGAATCGACATTATGTTTTGCTTGGATGTTTCAAATAGTATGTTGGCACGCGACCTTCCTCCCAATCGTTTGGATGCGGCTAAAAGCGCATTGCTCTCATTTATTGATAAATTGAAAGGCGATAGGATAGGATTGGTGGTTTTTGCCGGCAAATCGTTTGTGCAATTACCGATAACTTCCGACTATGCGGCGGCCAAAACATTTATCTCAAATGTCTCCACCCGTTCCGTTAGTGAACAGGGTACTGATATTGCTTCGGCATTGGATAAGGCGGCTGCTTCGATGTTGCCTTCCATGCAAGGATTACAAGCTAAACTTTCTGAAAAGAAGACAAATAAAGTGATAGTACTTATCTCCGACGGCGAAGACCATAGCGATGAAGCATTGGATATGACTCATACGGTTGCTCAAAATGGAGTCAGGGTGTATACCATCGGTATCGGTAGTCGTATGGGTGAACCTATACCCGAAAGAACATCAGGAGGTAAAATACAATACAAAAAAGATAAAGAAGGGAATACTGTCATCACTCGCTTAAATGAAAAAATATTGCAAGACATTGCGGTGGCAGGAAAAGGAACCTATGTGTATGCCGCAAATGCTAACCTGGGTTTTGATGTGTTGTTTAAAGAATTGGATAAAATCGAAAAAACAGAACTTGAAGAAGTGGTCTTTACCGCTTATAGCAATAAATATTATATCCCTTTATGGATAGCATTGATATTATTGTTGATAGAAGTATGTTTATATAATAAGAAACTCATACGCTTATCGCATTTTTCGTGGTTGAATGTCAATAAATTGAGTTTGATTTTAATTCCTTTTTTTGCTTTTCATTCGCTTTCGGCGCAAACACGCGAGGATTTAAAAAACCTGCGTCATGGAAATACTTATTATAATCAGGGAGAGAAATATGATAAACAAGCCGCCGAACTGCAAAAGAAGGGAGGAGAAGTAAACAATCGTAACAGTATTGGAAAGAAACAAGAAGCTCAAAAGATGTATGAAAATGCTTCTACTTATTATTTGAAATCAAACGAATCGAACAAAGATTATTATAAAAGTTTATTTAATTTGGGAACCTCTCTTTATAAACAGGGAAAATACGAAGATGCAGCCGAAAATTTCGATAGAGTGGCTAATATGAATACCCTTTCAAAAAACGATAAAGCAAAGGCCTATCATAATTTAGGAAATAGTTTGTTAAAACAAAAAAAATATAAAGAAAGCATTGATGCCTATAAGAATGCCTTGAAAGCCAATCCTTCGGATATGAATACCAAATATAATTTGGAATATGCCAAACGAATGATGGCGGCTCAAATGCAACAACAACAACAGCAACAGCAAAATAAACAGCAACAACAAGATAAACAGCAGCAACAAGATAAAAACAATCAGCAAGATAAGAATAATCAAAATCAAAAACAAGATCAGCAAGATAAAAACCAAAAACAAAAAGAAGAACAGCAACAACAAAATCAAAAACAAAAAGATGCAAAACGGCAGTTAGATGCTTTGCAGCAAAACGAAAAACGAACACAAGAGAAGGTGAAAGAAGCCGAAATGCAGAAAATAAAAACCGTTAAACAAGAAAAAGATTGGTAATAAGACATAAATGAGAAAAGATATGCGAACAAGGTTGAAAAGTGTTGTTTTATTGATTGTCGGACTCTTTATTAGTACATCATTACAAGCACAAAATATACAAGTGAAAGCTTCCGCTCCCAATCAGGTTGGGGTGGGGCAATCTTTTCGGTTAACTTATTCATGCAATGAAAGAATATCAAGTGTAGATGTACCAAAAACTAATGCGTTTACGCTTTTAAGCGGACCTCAAACATCTTCAAGTTCCAGTATGCAAATTATCAACGGACAAATGACCAGCAGTTCCACCTATTCCTGGACTTATATTATGCAAGCAGATAAGGAAGGAACATACGACATACCGGGAGCTATTGTTAATGTTAATGGAAAAGGAATACGTTCGAACAGTGTGCGGATTCAAGTAATAGCTTCTTCTTCACAGCAAGCTCAACAAGGCAACAATCAACGACCATCTGCCCAAAGTCAAACCTTCGATAAAAACGATTTTTTTATCAAAGCATTTGTTTCCAATACAAATCCTTATGTAGAAGAACAAGTAATTATTCAATATAAACTTTATTTAGGTCCGCAGGCGCAACGATATCAGGCGTCTATACGAAAGCTACCGTCCAGTACAGGCTTTTGGACTTACGATTTAAACGATAAGGATGCGGAACCGGCTCGCACCACCGAAACCATAAACGGTAAAAAATACACGGTTATGGATTTATATGCCGTGGCTGTTTTCCCTCAAAAAACCGGTAAACTCAGCATTTCGCCCTTGGAAGTGCAAACCATTGTTCAAGTGGTAATGCAACAACAACAAAGAAGTAATAATCCTTGGGATGTTTTCTTTAACGATCCTTTTTTCGGAGGAGGTCGGGTGCAAAATATCGAATTGGAGTTAAAATCAAATCCGGTAACCTTAAATGTGAAGGAATTACCAAAAAACAAACCGGCCGATTTCAGCGGCTTGGTAGGTAATTTCACCATGAAAGCAAGTTTAAGCAGAAATAAACTATCGACCGATAATGCCACTAATTTTTCTATAACCATCAGCGGAAGCGGTAATTTACAACATATTCAAGCTCCCGAAATCGAATTCCCTTCCGATTTTGATGTGCATGAACCCAATATTATGGATAACATTCAAAAAGGGGCAAACGGTGTGTCCGGTTCACGTACTTTCGAATATGTTATCATTCCGCGTAATCCGGGCGATTTTGTTATCCCTGCGGCAAATTTTTCCTATTATGATAAAACAAAAAAACAATATGTAACATTAACAACCAATGAAATACCCTTAAAAGTAGAAAAGGGGAAAGGACAGGCAGGACAATATTACAGTTCGTCGAATAAGAAAAACGTACAAATAATAGGAACGGACATTCGCTAT
>MWCE01000139.1 GCA_002069895.1 Bacteroidetes bacterium ADurb.Bin234
TAGTGTGTTTTTGGGAGAGTCGGAAGGTAGGATGGAAGAGGTTTTAAAAGATTGGAAAGAAGGAAAATTAAAAAAACTATATAATTTTATGGCCGAGCGTCCCGATATTGCTTTAGTGGGTCCGGCACGCAGGGATTTATATAAACGACATTTATATAATCATAAAGGTGTTCAGATGGTTGATTTATTTCATGCTTCTCGCGGATGCCGCTTCAGTTGTTATCCTTGTGCTGTATCCTATTTGGGAGGCAGGCATTTTCGTCCCCGCCCATTAGATAAAACCATAGAAGAATTAAATACCATTGATAACAACAGGTTGTTTATCGTTGATAATTCCTTGGCGCAAAGCACAGAGTGGGAATTGGATTTGTTTAAAGAAATGATTCCGTTAAAAAAGAAATGGATAAGCCATACGATAGAGGATGATCCCAAAGTGCTTGATTTAGCAGCACAAGCCGGTGCATGGTATGTGTATCAAGCGGTTTATGACACTTCTGATTATATCAAAGAACGTATCAAACGTTATCATGATTACGGCATAGGTGTTGAAGGAACCATTTTATTGGGTTTAGACAATCAGAGCGAAGATGATATTCTGCGCTTAATAGATTTTCTGTTGGAAATAGATTTAGATTTAGCCGAATTTACTATTTTAGCACCATTCCCCCATACCAAGGCATATGACGATTTGTTGCGTCAGGGACGTATTTTCGATCATGATTGGAATCATTACAATGCTGGTCGCGTGGTGTATCAGCCCAAACATATGTCGGCCGAACGTTTGCAGGAATTATATGACTATGCATGGGAAGCTTTCTATAAAGACGAAAGTCAAGAAGAAAAAATGTTTAAGCTTTTTGCTCAAGTTATGCTTAAAGAAATGAAAGACGGCACCTATCGTCCCCGTGATCGTAATTTGATAACAAAAAGCTTTGGTAAGGATGTAGTAAGGAAAATAAGTAATTAGTTAATTATCGAATTATTTATGAAGGTATCTGATAAATATTATGATGAGATTTTCGATTTTTTAGATCAATGGGATATGCCCTCGAAATGTGGATTGAAAATCATTACAAAAGGAAATAAAAAGATTATTGTTGTAACCGAATTATATCAAGACAATCCCGGCACTTCCGTAACCTATAATGGAGCTTCTTTGGCATGGCAAATTTGTCGAGCTAAAGGAATTAAACCGGAAGATATGATTTATATAGAATGTAATCCCGATACTAATTCCAAGTTATCGTTTTATGATGAAGAGTTTTTTGAAGTATCTTTTGAATTTCAAGGCGATAGATTAACTAATCCAACATACAAGGCATTAACAAGTGATGAAATTAGAAATTATTTCAAAGTTTTTTAAAACTTTTTAAGATTAACAATCAATTATGAAGAAACTTTTAATATTAAATCTGTTTTTAATAGCCGTTACTGTTATTGCTCAACCCAAACCCGTTTATTTATGGAAAAATATTAGTGGGAAGCAAAAAGAGAAAACGCGTTTGTATGTGTATCAAGTACCTGAAGCTATATCTAAAGGGGTAGGAGTAATTGTTTGTCCCGGCGGGAGTTATCATCATTTAGGTATGCCCCATGAAGGATATCAAGTAGCAGAATGGTTAAACAGTCAAGGAATTACGGCATTTGTATTACGCTATAGGGTGGGGATGCATGGTTATCGTCATCCGGCTATGATACAAGACATTCAAAGAGCTATACAGTATGTTAGAGAAAAGACTCCCGATTTAAAAAAGATTGGTGTAATGGGTTTCTCGGCCGGAGGCCATTTGGTTACTATGGCCGGAGCGTTTTTTAAGGAAAACTATTTGAAAGCTATCGGAATCGAACCGGAAGTTTCATTACGTCCCGATTTTGTTGTACCTGTTTATCCTGTAGTGTCTATGCAAGATTCATTGGCACATCTTCGTTCAAGAAAAAATTTAATAGGGGAAAGTTTTACAAAAGAACAAATGGATAAATTTTCAATGGAATTGCAAATACATGATGACATGCCTCCTGTTTTTCTCATTACAGCCAAAGATGATCCGGTTGTTAATTATAAAAATAGTGTTGCATTAGATAGGGCGTTAACCAATAAAAACATAAATCATACCTTTTTACTTTATGAAAAAGGTGGACACGGATATGGCATGGATGAGAAAAAGGGAGGAGAAACTGCACGTTGGAATGTGGTTTTTAAAGAATGGTTAATCGAAAACGGATTTATTAAAGAATAAAAGTCATGAATTTTAAACCCGACATTGAATACCGGTCGCTTACTGAAATCAAAAAGTTTCAATCGGAAAAACTACAACAAGTTTTGGCATATATAAACAATAAATCGAACTATTATCAAAGCCTTTTTAAAAAAGAAAAAATTGATATACGTAAAATCAAAACAGTGGAAGATTTACGTTATCTTCCTTTTACAAATAAAGAAAATCTTCAGTCATATAATCAAGATTTTATTTGCGTTGACCGTTCACAAATAACGGATTATATAACCACATCGGGAACATTAAGCACCCCCACAACCTTTGCTATGACCGATAAAGATTTAGATAGGTTGGCCTATAACGAAGCCATTTCTTTTACCTGTGCAGGCGGAAAACCCGGTGATGTTTTTCAATTAATGACAACGGTTGATAAACGCTTTATGGCCGGATTTGCGTATGTGTTAGGCATACGTATGATGAAAGCAGGTGTGATTCGTGTCGGAAACGGCATTCCCGAACTGCAATGGGATACCATTAAACGGATTTCGCCCGATGCCATTATTTGTGTCCCTTCATTTATTTTAAAAATTATTCAATATGCAGAGGAACATGGTATTGATTATAAGAAGTCAAGTATTAAGAAAGCCATCTGTATAGGTGAAAATTTAAGGGAAAATGATTTTTCACTAAATTTACTTGGAAAGAAAATTAAAGAAAAGTGGGATATAGAACTATACTCCACCTATGCCTCAACGGAAATGAGTACTTCATTTTGTGAATGCGAAGCCGGTAAGGGCGGACATCATCACCCTGAATTAATTATTTGTGAACTTTTAGACAGTAAAGATAATATTGTACCCAAAGGTGAATACGGAGAGTTGTGTATTACTACCTTAGGAGTCGAAGGCATGCCATTGATACGATTCAAAACCGGCGATATTTGCCGCTTCCATTACGAGCCTTGTTCTTGCGGCCGTACATCCATGCGTATCAGCCCCATTATCGGCAGAAAAAACCAAATGATAAAATACAAAGGAACCACACTCTATCCGGCTGCCATCTTCGATGTATTAGACAATGTAGATTACATTGAAAATTATTTGGTTGAAGTAACAACAAATGAAATAGGCATGGATAATGTTAGCGTTATTATCGGAAGTCGCAACACCAATGAAGCCTTTATTAAAGATTTGAAAAATCGTTTTCGCGCAAAAATCAGGGTAGCACCTTCTATACGTTTTGAA
>MWCE01000140.1 GCA_002069895.1 Bacteroidetes bacterium ADurb.Bin234
CAAAAATTAATGTTGAAAGAAGACAGCCAGATTTTAAGCGGAAACGGAACACCCCCTCAAATGAAAGGTATTTTGAAATATTCGACAGCTTTCAGCGTAACTGATTCAGTTAATCCCGAATTTTATTTGAAAGTGCAAAATGCCAACGAATTGGATGTTTTGCGTGTAGCTATCGCCATAATTGCCAAATCATACGGAACTGCAAATATCATTTGCTTGAATCCTGCCGATGTTGCAATTATGGATTTGACAAAAACGACCAATGGAGCATATATTTTACCTCCTTTCACGACCGCCGACGGAACGAATTTTAAAGGATGCCGTATAATTGAAAACATGGGAATCACAGCCGGAACATTTCTTGTGATGGATTCGAGTAAGGTAAACTATAAAGTCCGTAAAGATTATGATCTTGCAGTTGGCTATGATGATGATGACTTTACAAATAACCGTATTACCATTCGCGCAGAATTAAGAGGGGTATTGTATGTAAAAGGCAATGATACCGGATGTGTCATTGATGGAACTTTTGCGACTTGCAAAGCTATGATTACAAGCGGTGCAGCCACGCAAAACGTTGCAATTACAGCTCCTTTGAACGAAGCAGGCGACGCAGTTCAGATGGAAGAAAAAACGGAATAACCATTAAAAATTAACACCATGAGCGGAATAAATTTTGATTTTAAAGGCGATTATCCTTTTACCCCGTATGTTTCATTAATGCAATATCAGAATTTAACCTATTCGAGTATTGATATTGAATTTACTGTTATAGGGAAAGCCGCTAATTATTCAGCCGCCGGAATAAGTATTGCAGATAATGTTAATTTCAATGACGCCGTCGACCACGCAGGAAGCGGAAGCAACGGCGTCTTTACTGTTTCTTTGGAGGATTTGGCAGGTAATAAAAAGTATTATGTGAAGGGATATACGACAGTGGGAGGCACGAAAAAATATACAATACGATATTGGTATTTTACGACCCCCGCAAACATAGCCTTAGGCGCAATATCAATTACAGACCTTGCAGATACTTCCTTAACCTTGAATTGTTCAATCACAAAAGCGCTTGATACTGGAGACAGTGTAGGGTTTGAATATGCATCAGACGCAGAATTTACAACACCTACAAATGTAGAAATTGTAACGGGCGACTTTACCGGATTAAATTTTGCAAAGGAGATAACAGGATTAACAGCGGGCAATACTTATTACGTAAGGGCATGGATTTCGATTGTTGGAGTAAAATCTTATACCACAGGGCAAGAAGTCAAGATGCACTGGACTATTACGCTTCCGACACCTGAAAATGGGACGGTAACGGCAGACCCAGCTTGTACACATATTGCAGACGGAGAAGACATAGGATTTACATTTACGCCAGCCGAAAGATATGAACTTGCGACGGCGACAGCTAACGGTGTAGACATAATGTCTTCCATTGAAGAAGGCATTTATTATGTAGAATCAGTCACGGAATCAATTACAATAACAGCGACATTCACTTCAATAGATTAAAATCATGATACCACGAATAGAAGACTTTAAAAACGACGCCTCAATTCCTAATTTGCGACAAGTGGCAAATGTAAGCGAACCGCTAATTGATAGTGTTTATAAATCATTAGTCGATTTAGCGGAGGTTTATGAATATAAATATTTAATTGATTTCTATGGCGATGAAGACCTTGCGCAATCCGTTATTGATTTGTCTACAACAAGAGAAACTCTAACGGAAGAGCAAGAAATGTTATTAAATTACTTTCGTACACCGATAGCGTATTATTTAGCGTTTCATTATTCACGTCAGCAAGCGATCAAAAATGCAGGCATCGGAGGAGTGCAAATGAACGCGGAAAATGGGATAAGAAATAATTCTATAGAACTACAAAAAAGAATATGGAATTACATGGTTGAACGCACAAAAGTAATCTATTCGGCTATTATTGACGACGAATATCCAAATACCGATATTTTTGTTAAAATAAATCATTTGAATATATGACAACTGCAATAGACATAATCGAAGAAGCGACGGCGACCGTATCCGAAAAACTCGGATACAAGGTAAATTTCTATGCGGGAACAACGCAAAGCGTAATTAATTACGTCGAGCGATTAAAATCTAACATGGATATTTATCCTGCTGTTGTTGTTTTTCGTGACGGGATGATTGAAGAAACGACCATTTATGGCGTTAAATTTACAATCCCTAAAATTGCAATTTGCTGTTATACCGATTTGAATTTAACGGAAAAGGAACGGCGGGCGGTTAAATACGACACAATTATTTATCCGGTGTTTGAAGAATTGGAAAAACAACTAAAATTGTTAGACTATTCAGCTGTAATACAACGGATAGACATCCCTTTTGTCAACGAAAATCGCTCTAATACGTTTTATGATTTAGTGGATGGATGTATAATTAAGAATTTAAAGATGAATGTTGAAGTATCAAAATGTTAATTATTATTTATTATGGCAAAAAAAGCAAAAAATAAAGAAGAAGCAAAAACAGTTAGGATTATGTATTTAAAAAATTCAGTCCACGCTGGCAAGGTTCGAGAGGTAAACATATCCCTTGCAAATTATTTAGTTAATAATCGAAAAGCAAAAATATTATGAGCACAGCATGTTTTGTAAAGACAGCAAACACAGCGGCAAGCCGTTGTAATAACGAACTAGGATTTATCCGAAGAGTCATTTTAACCCCTATAAATGCAAAATTTACAGGATTAAAAGGAGGAAAAGAACAAACGTTTGAAGGATGGGTGTACGAAGGGATTCACGCAGCGTTGCCGGAAAATAGATTTTATCCAATGCCACTAACCACTAACGTGGAAGATGGCAGCACAGACCCGCAAGAATGGAGCAATCCAATCGGGGATAGCGAAGTGGTAAGTCCGGGATTCTTCGCCTTTACTCAATCTTACAGGCGTGATGCTTGTTTAAGCAATCGTTTGAAAGCATTCAATCAACAGGAATTTAGAGCCATAAAATTGGATGCTACAAGAGCCGAAATGATTGAAGAAGCCAACGGAGATTTGAAGGGAGAACTATGTACCGTTTACTCTACAAGTCCGAAATTTTCAACCCCGACCGAACTGCAAGAACCGAGAATTATTTACAAATTCAAAAATCCCAACGAGCATGACTACCGTAAAGTTTTCATTCATGACTTCGACCCGATTACATTAGAAGGATTGGAAGAAATTACGATGACTATGGTCATTGCTACAACGAATTTAGAAATTAAATTCTATGAAAAATGCTCGGGTGTAGATGTAACGGCTGACTTGGCGGCATTAAGCGAAAGTGAGACGGCATGGCTGATGGATACGGAAGGAGTTATTTCAACGCTTGCAAAGGGCCCGGAATACAACTCAACGACTAATAAATTTACAATATTATTAGCAACTATAACCGGAGGTGCCCTTAAATTGGCAGACCCTTCGATATTGTACATAGCAGGAGTACGAAGAATTGAGCAGCCGGAATGGACAGATAAACCATCTGAGTAATTATTTTATTTCTTAATGTTAAAGGCGGCTGATAAAACGCCGCCTTTTTTTTAAAAAACATCATGACAATAGCGGAATTAAGAAGAAGATATCAAGGGATTAACATTGAGATGTTGATTGGAGATGCCTTTGATTCCGCGAGTGAACAAATAGAACAATTAAACCGTGAGCAACTTGAAAAAGGAATAAAAAGTACTGGAGAAGAGTTAGGAGATTACGGTGGCTATTATAGAGAAGTAAGAGGAGAACAAGGATTGCAAGTCGATTATGTGGACTTAAAGGTAACTGGAAAATTTCATAAATCTATTTATGTAAAACGTGAAGGAAACGAATATGAGATATTTTCATCCGACACGGTAAGCAAACAGCACGCATTGATTTACGGGGGTAATGGAGTGAGAAAAGGTGGGTTTGGAGAGGAAATATTTGGGTTAACCGATGAGAACAAACTAACAGTTAAAGGACTAACAAGAGATACATTAATTGAAATAATAGAACAAGTAATGAACATATGAGTTGCAGGCATTATGAAAATAAAAGAAAAAATTTTATCAACGTTAAAAAGCTCGCCGAAAAATGCCTTTCGATTTCCGACAGTCCGATTGTCATTTACGAAATTGAACCGGAAGTTTTTGGCTTTTGTAGAAAAGAGGATTACAAAGAGACAAAAGGCGTATTCAAAATGCTTTTATCAAAACATCCATGAAATTAGCCTTTATAACTTCCTGCAATGCTATATCAATAAAGACCTTACATTTCTGTATAAAAAACAACCTAAAAAACGAATAGAAGCGTTTGAGATGGAACACTTCGCGACATTGACATTAGAATTCACGGAAGCAATGAGCGGATCATCAATAGCTGATTTTTCAGACTTGATAAAATTTTATACCTTATTAGGAAAGGTTAGGATATTGGAAGCAGCAGGAGGAATGGTTGAGATGTTAAGCGATAAAACAAAAAAGATACTTAAAAGGATTGGTGTTTCGCTTACAGATGACAATAAAAAGAATGTGTTGATAATTAGCGGAATGCTTTCTAAACTTACGCGTGAATTAAACATGCTATCGGACAAATTGCAGACACAGCAAAACGAAAATGAAAAATCAAAGAACTTTAAAACATACGAGGACATATTGGCTGCTATGGGCGCATGGTTTAAATATCATTTCACATTAGAAATTAGCGTTGCATCATTCTGTTCAAATTATAACATTTATAAAAAGCAAATTCAAGAACAATGGCGAAGGAATCAATCGACACAATTATAAGCCAAGAGGCATTAGAGCAATTTTTGGAATTAGGCAAGCGTTTAGATGACGTTTATGCAAAAATGGAATCTTTAATCGGGAAAGTCTTTGATTTAAACAAGGCGATGAGTGCCGCAGGAGGTGCAAAAGATGCAGCCGAAGCCATGAATAATCAAAACAAAGCAGCAGAAGAACTAAACAAAACCAATTCCGAGCGGTTAAATATTGAAAGAAAGATTAAAGAAGAAGGCGCAAAAATGGCGCAGCAAGTTAAGGAAGAAACGAATAATTATGAAAAGCTTGCAGAGGTATTGGCTAAAAATGTAAAATCACAAAATGAAGTAGCAAAAGAGGTTGTTAATTTAAAAAATGCCTTACAAATAAATAAGGATGCTTTAAATAAATTAAATAAAGATTATAAAGAAGGAGAAATAAATGCAGAAAATTACAAAAACGGACAAATAGATTTAATAAAACAGCAAGAATTATTGAAACAGCAATTGTCAGACGAACAAAAAGAGCTAAAAAGAATAATAAAAGATACTACGACAGCAGAAGGGAGCCAAAGGCAAATGTCATTAAGATTGTCTAAATTAAAAGATATATGGAAAGAATTAAGTCAAGCTGAGCGAGAAAATGCAAATACAGGCGGAGTATTAAAGGCAGAAATAAACAAATTAGATGAAGCATTAAAAGGAATGGATAAATCCATCGGAGAAAATCAACGCAACGTAGGGAATTATGAAATAGCTGTAAAAGGTTTAGAAACAGAATACGGAACATTAAGGCAAGCGTTAAGAGGCATAAAAGAAGGACTGGCGCAACAAATGATTGAACTCGACAATGTAAACGGAAAAATAAAGCAGCAACAAACACTTGTTTTAAGTTTAGCACAATCGAAAGGCAAAGAAAGTGCAGAGTATAAGACAGCCGCAGCCGAACTCGAAAACCTGACAGCAGCGCAAACGGCAGCCGCTAAATCAATACAAACACTACAAAACGAAGGTGGTAAATTACAAGATATATACGGAGATGCAAGCAGTAAAGTAAAAGCATTATCCTCAGACTTTGCAAATACAGATGCGGCGGTTCAAGGGGTCGGGGTTATGATTGACGCCTACACCGTATTACAATCGTCTATGGTAGCGTTAGGAATTGAAAGTGATGCGTTAATGGATATTTTCGCAAAACTAATGATATTACAACAGGGGCTGAATTCTGTTTCTCAAATAACAAAGGCACTACAAAGCGAATCAATATTAAGGACTAAACTTGAAACCGTATGGATGAAAGTAAAAGACGATTACAATAAACGTCTTATCGCATCTCAATCAGCTTCAAATGTAGCAACTAAAGCCGGAAAC
This sequence comes from Bacteroidetes bacterium ADurb.Bin234, assembly GCA_002069895.1. GTDB lineage: Bacteria > Bacteroidota > Bacteroidia > Bacteroidales > WCHB1-69 > UBA5266. Next base: position 6,136 of record MWCE01000140.1, read on the forward strand.
GTAGCACAAGGCTCAAGTGTTGGAATTATTAAAAAGGTTACAATTGCAATTAAAGCAATGAATAAGGCTTTAATGGCTAATCCGTGGATAATTTTAGCTGTTGCAATAATTGCAGCAGTTGCGGCGCTTGTTAAGTTTATTGGGAATCAAAAAGCCGAAAAAGTGGAAGCATTAAATAAGGTTATTGATGCACAGACAAAGGCGTTTGAAAAACACAGCGACCAGGTGGATAAAAACGTTGATAAAATGAAAGCTTTAGGGATGAGCGAGCAACAAATAATTGAATATAAAAAGAACGCTATTAAAGTAGATTATTTGGCAGCAAAGGCAACAATGGAACGAATGCGAGC